>URKL01000007.1 GCA_900548485.1 uncultured Succinatimonas sp. | reverse complement strand
CAGTACCAATGATACCTGCAGTCTTACCGTGTAAATCAAAGCCCATCAATCCATTGAGAGTAAAGTTGCCATCACGGGTACGTAAATAGGCTCTATAAGTTTTACGATTTAAAGATAACATTAAAGCTACAACATGCTCGGCAATTGCATACGGAGAGTAGGCTGGCACTCTTACAACATGTAAACCTAAATCAGCAGCAGCTTTTAAATCAACATTATTGAAACCTGCACAACGTAGGGCAATTAACTTGACACCATTTTTAGCGAGGATTTCTAAAACCTCACGATCGGCTCTATCGTTAACGAAAATGCAGACAGCTTTAGCACCTAATGTCTGAGAAGCATTATGTATATCTAAGAAAGAACGATGGTATTGTAATTCGAAATTATAATTTTTGCTTTCATTGATTTCTGTGAACAGATGACGATCATAACTGTGTGTACCAAAGAAAGTAATCTTTTCTGACATAACTGCCTCCGCGTTATTTGTTTGTATAAATTAAAATTAAAGCTGTACCAGTAGTATGGCAATCTTTATTTGTAAACTTCTTGGCAATATAGTTTATCTTATTGAATTTTATTTAAATAACTTTGTTTTATACTGCTTTAATTTTGTGCAATATGTCTATTTGGCTAGATTGTGCTGATTTTGCGGGCTAATTTTACGCTTTTTTGAGAAGCTTAGGTACAAAAAATTTTTTTTGACAAGATGAGGCTAGATTTAAAAAAGTTAAGTACAAATTGACTAATTGTTTAAATGTTAAAGAAAAATAGTAAAATAGACGTAGTTAGCTTTGAATAAATAGTTAAAGAAAAAGCAATCTATCGGGTATTAAAGATGAACAATATTAAAAAATCTGTGTTGGGTCTAGGTCTCTTAGCATTTACATCAGTAGTGATGGCCCATACTCAATTTACCTTAAAGACAGGGGAGCGACTTTATGGTGAAGAGCAGGTCTACAATATCGAAAAATCTGGAACCACTACCTTAGAGTATGTAGCTGCTAAATACTCTTTAGGTTTATCTAATATGATCGAAGCTAATCCTGAGGTAGATCCAATTGTTCCTTTAAAGGGAACTTCTCTTGTCATTCCTAATCGTTTGATTTTGCCTGATACTGTTCATGAGGGGATTATTTTAAATACAGCTGAGATGCGACTTTTTTATTATCACGACAATGTTGTTGAGGTCTATCCTATCGGTATTGGTCAGTTAGGCAAAGATACCCCTAAAAATTGGGTTACAAAAGTTGAGCGTAAAAAAGCAAATCCAACTTGGACTCCAACTGCAGCAATGCGTGCTGAATATGCAGCTCAAGGAGAGATTTTACCTGCTGTAGTTCCTGCTGGTCCTGATAATCCTATGGGGCTTTATGCTTTATACATAGGCCGTCTTTATGCCATACATGGTACTAATGCTGAATTTGGTATTGGTTTGCGTGTAAGCCATGGTTGTGTGCGTTTGCGTAATGAAGATAATGAAACCTTATTCCACAAGGTACCGGTAGGTACACGGGTGCAGTTTATAAACCGTGCAATTAAATACGCCATTGAACCTAATGGCAGTATTTATATTGAAGTTCATCAGCCACTTTCTCGCTCTGAAGAGGAGTTTGAAAATTTCGATAGTAATACTCCATTTGAGTTTACTCAAGAAGATCTAGATTTCTTTAATAATCCAGAAATCGATCAAGATATCTTAAAGCAAGCTTTACATGAGCGTTCAGGACGTCCGGTACTATTAAATCCGGCTAAATTTTAGGATATGCGGTGTTAAAAAAGATTGTCATTGCTTTTCTATGTATTTCTACAGCTTTAGCTAAAGGAGCTGAGATTCATGATAGCAGTATGCTTCCTAAACTTTTATATCAAGCTAAAGAAGCATCTGGTCAATTACAACGCAATGGCAATATTTTTGAAATTGTAAATTATGAAGATATTGTAGATCTTAAAAGTTCTTACGCCCCTGAGAATAAACAAGGCTTAAAAAACTTAAAATTAGAGGCAGTCAATTCTAATAATGTCTCTTTAATTATGTTATCAAGGCTTTTTTCTTCAATAGATCATCAAGAAAAAATCAAGCTACCTTTTATTTTTTATGAGGGGAATTTTAAAGAGCAATTTAAGCTTTTTGATGGTTTTTATCAGGAAGGAGAATGTAAAGGCTTAGGATTTTTTGAGGCCAAATACAAGGGTAAATGTATAAGATCTGATTATGAACCTTTATTTGAAGCCTCTGCAAAGCTTTTAACTAATGAAAATCTTTTAAATTACCATTTATATCGTGGCTTGCCCCAATTATTAGGTTTTAGAAGTTATGCAAATTCGCAGGGCTTTACTCAAGTGCTTTCGCCTGTAGATGAGCACCTTTATTCATTAGAGCTTGATCGCAATATAAAACCTCAAGATAAATATATAGATCTTTTTTCTAATTGCAAAAGTTCAGAATGTAATCTTTTTGAGTTTAAATCAGAAGCTCTTGAGATTTTAAATTACGTGCATGGAAAAAAAGATAAAGTTGTTAATTTTCCTTTATATACGGTTATAAATAAAGATGGCAGTTGCGAGTTTAAACTACGCAATACCCTGTTATCAGATAGCGAGTTTGTCAATTACGATTTTTACTCTGAGATAGAGCTTGCAGCCTTGCATGATCTTGGTTTTAGCATTATTCCTCAACTTTATTATGGCAATAGTATATATAGCTCGGGAACTGTTGATGAGCGCCAGAAAATTGTCTTAAATAAAGGTTATTTTTCCTGGGATAATAGCCTTAAAATTTATGATGAGGATAAGGTTTCCTCAGTCCCTTTGAGTGTTGGTACGCATGTCTATGGCAATTATAATGAGGTAAGACAGCAAGCGGCAATTGCCTCTGTAGGTTATGGAGCTACAGGTGTGCGTATTGATGGTGTTGGCAATAGTTTAATCCTGCCTAAGCAATCTGTAATCATTGAAAATGGTATTAACTCTACAGGTATTGCAGTTAACTATGGTTCAAATACTGAATTAGATATTAATGGTTTTGTCTCAGCAAACCGCAATGATGGTGTCGCGGTAGCTTTAGATTTTAAAGAAAACATGCGTACAGATGCTCATGAATATCAAGGCTCGTTTGTGCGCGTTAGAAGCAATGATTATAGCAATGACATACTCTCAAAAAGACAAGCTTCAGCTTTAGAAGTTCCTGCAGAACTTAAAGGTCCTTTAGTGTCTGTTATGAATGTCTCAGGATCTTTAATCGGTCAAAAAGCTGCCATCTATATTGGTGATACTGCTTGGGTTAAAGAGATAAATTTTTTAGATAGAGCTACGGTAAAGGGAGATATTATCAGTGATTACAGTCCCTATATTGATGGTGATTGGATTTATCTTGATAAGAAAAATCCGCAATTATTACCAGCTCGTTTTCAGTTAAAACCTCAGGCCAATTTCTTAGATTATCAAGGAAATAAGAGCTTTTTTGAAAAATTATGTACTACGCTAAACTTCGGTAGTATCAGATCTCATGATTCTACGCACGGACCAATGTCCGATCTTGATAGTGGAAATTCTAAAGCCCTTATTGATATCAATGGCAATATTAAGGGTAAAAATTTAATACTCAATGTCTTAGGTGGGGTTACTTCGGTTAAAGGTCGTATTGAGGTTAAAAGGCTAACAGTATCAGATGCTTCGTTACATTTATCGTCTAAAGATAAAGAGGTGCATATTGTAGATTCTCTTTATCTTGATAATGGCGCTGCTTTGAATTTAGCTGATGGGCGAGGGAATATCTTTACGGTAAATAAAAATGCTTTTATCGCTCAAAACTCGATTATAAAAGTCGATACCGATGAAGAAGGTAATATCTTAGATAATATTGTTATTAAAAGATATTTAGCTACTAATACAGGTCAAATTCATATTGAACCATGTTTAAGCTATGCTCAGATTAAACAATTTAATGCCGATCCTAAGACACTTTTAAGTTATATTTCAAAGTTTGTAGTTAACGCTAATAATCTTTTAGCACCTTATAAAATTTCAGTATATTTTCCAAGTCACCTTTGGCATAAATCAGGACTTATGGGACGCAAAATTAAATGCACTGCTAGAGGTTGTCGAATTGGTGATTTTGTCGGGGCACGTAAGATCATGTTTTACGAAAAATTGCCTTTATGGAGAATTTATTTAAGTTTAGGCGGTTGTATAGTTTTAGTCTTTGCTACAGTTTTCTTAAGTCGCAGAATTAAAGAAAAAAATAAAAATAATAGCTTGTAAACAATTCACCTCCTAAAAAGGAGGTGAACTTAAAAATAGACTTAGATAAGGTTCATGCCTAAATCTTTGCACTCTTTGCGCATTTCATCAGGCCAAATACTAGCTTGAATTTCACCGATATGAGCTTTATGTAAAAGCACCATACATAAACGGCTTTGACCGATACCGCCACCAATAGATAAAGGTAACTCGTCATTTAAAAGCTTTTTATGGAAATAAAGCTCTTTGCGATCGTTTTTGTTTTCAAGATCAAGCTGACGTAATAAAGCTTCTTTATCTACACGAATACCCATAGAAGAGAGTTCAATGGAACGATTTAAAATAGGGTACCAAATTAAGATATCACCGTTTAAACCTATCTGATTTGCTTCATTGACAGTTGACCAATCATCATAGTCAGGAGCACGGCCATCGTGTTTTTCGCCATTTGAAAGCTTGCAACCGATACCAGTTAAAAATACAGCACCATATTTTTTACAAATTGCATCTTCACGCTCTTTAGGAGTTTTATCAGGATACATTTGTAATAATTCTTCACTGCTAATAAAAGTAATATTCTCAGGTAAGAAAGGTTTTAAGCTTGGGAAGGCTTCGCAAGCTAAGTACTCAGTTCTTAAGATAGCGCTATAAATACGATTTACGACTTTCTTTAAATAGGCTAAGGTACGATCTTCTTTACCAACAACAACTTCCCAGTCCCATTGATCGACATAGAGGGAATGAAGGTTATCTAATTCCTCATCAGCACGAATAGCATTCATATCAGTATAGATACCAAAACCTTTAGCGATTTTATATTCAGCTAAAGATAAACGCTTCCACTTAGCTAATGAATGTACAACCTCAGCTTTTGCATCATTTAGATCTTTGACAGGGAAGGTTACAGCACGTTCAATGCCGTTGAGATCGTCATTTATACCTAAACCTTTTAAAACAAATAAAGGAGCTGTAATACGACGTAATCTTAAAGAGGTAGCAAGATTTAATTGGAAAAAATCCTTAATTAACTTAATACCATGTTCAGTTTGGCAGGGATCTAAAAATGCCTGATAATCAATTGGTTTTATTACTTTACTCATAGTTTTAATTTAGTTCTTTTATAAAAAAGGTGTAATGAATTTTAGTATAGCATTCTAGCTTAAAGTATTGCGGAGCATTAACCATTTGAGTGCAAATAAAGTTCGGGGCAAACATACGTTTTTTCTAAAAATGAATGTATTTTTAATAAAAATATATATATAAATCTTATAGATAAAAGTTAAATTTTATTTTTTTTCTTTTATATCTGTATCTTAAATGAGTCTTTAATAATAAATTTTATTTAATTTTATGCAAAAACATGTGCTATAGTTAGCTATGGCGAACTTATAATGTGATCACGATCAATTTTACCCCTAGGACACTTTAGATGGCTGTTTTTAAAAATCTTCTAAAAAAAGTAGGCCTTCCTTATGATGATGTCAGTTTCATCTTAAATAAGATAGTCATTGCACATATGATTCCAGGACGCATTCGCGTTGTTTACAAAGAACTATGTAAAAACGATGCAATTTACACAACTATCTATGAGCGTCTTAGTGAATTAAAAGATATCAAAAAATTCAGCATTAACCGCATTACAGGCTCAGTAATCATTGAATATGAGAGCAAGAGTGTTGAGAAAGACAGCTTTTTGGGACGTTTTCTTGAAGGTGCTAGCGTTAAATACAAGCAGGAGAAATAAAAGATGAGGAATATGAATCCTTTTATGGCTGGCAAGATTGTAGGTGAAACTATTCGCCATATTTTTGATGGCAACGCTGGTATGGTTATCGCCAGTCGCATAAAAAACAGACGTCGCTATACCTGCAAAAATATCAAAAACCAAGTTGAACTTTGCCAAGTTCTAGAAAATCTAATTGCTGATTTTCCTGGAATCAAAACAGTGAGTGTAAGTCCTATTACAGGCTCAATTATAGTTACCTATGATCAAGATGAGGCCTATATAGATGCGCTTTTTGATGCATTATCTCACCATTTATCAGGAAAACATGCGGTTCAAGAACGTACCATTATTCCCACAAGGATGCTTACAGTCTCTGATAATATCAATGACACCTTCAGATATGCAAAGAAAAAGGTAACTGGTGTTTTCAATCACACTGAGCCTGTGTTCTTAAGTCGCATGGCCGGATTAGCTTTATTTGCTTATGGCTTAAATCGTATTTTCTTAAAAGGGGATAGGCCTGCAGGACCGCAATTGTTTTTATGGGGTTTAGCACTGTTAATGCGCCAGTCTCATCCAGATCCACGCAAAATTTTAAATGCTGAATCTCAACAAAATTAGGTCAGAGTATGAAAAGTTATAAATTTCCCTTAGGGATAAATTTAGATTATCGCTCCGCCTCTAAATTAGAGGCTCTAATTAGAGCTCGTTTAGATGTGAAAGCTGTAAGTTGTGCTCATGGCAATATTGTATTGTGGACTGATAAAGATAGCTCTTATGCGAAGATTGCCTTAGAGTTATCTAAGCTTTTGGGAAATAAACTTATCACCAAAACTAAAGCTGTCACTGTACAAGCAAAAGAATTAGCTAAAGTTAAGTCTTCTAATATTTCAAAAGAATTGCAAGAACATAAACGTTCGGCGTTGATGTCATTAGGTTTCTTTGTATTTTTTGAAATTTTAAAGAGATCTAATCCTACAGCTTTTGCAGCAAGTGTTTATCTTAGATCTCTATGTGTACTATTGATGTCAGAAAATTTGATTCGAGAGGGCATTTTAGAGGCTTTTAAAGAAAAACGTCCTAATGCAGATACTTTAACTATGACAGCGGTTTTGTCATCAGTGATAGCAAAACGTCCCGAATCATCTTTTACTGTTTTAGCCTTGTCAAATTTTTCTGAGATGCTGACAACCTTAGCGGCACAGAAGGCGCGACAGAATATATCCTCCTTAGTTGCTTTAGATGTACAAGAGGTTTGGATTAAAAATGAAGATGGTGTTGATGTTAAAGTTCCTATCGAACAGGTTAAACCTGGTATGCAGATTTCTATACATACAGGCGAGAAAATCTGTGTTGATGGTCGTGTAATTTCGGGAAAAGCTGCAGTCGATCAAGCCGCCATTACCGGAGAGTCCATTCCTGTTGAAAAAAATATCAACGATCGGGTTTTTGCTGGTTCTAATATTCGTTTAGGAGATCTTGTAATTTCTGTTGAAAAGGTAGGAGATGATACCTCTTTAGCAAGGATTGTACACATGATCGAAGATGCGCAAAACAGACGTGCACCGATTCAAAATTATGCCGATAAGATGTCTACGGCCTTAGTTCCGATCTCTTTTATAAGTGCAGCTATAGTTTATTTATTTACTAAAGATTGGCAAAGAGTTTTAAACATGCTCTTTATTGACTTTTCTTGTGGATTAAAACTCTCTACAGCTACAGCTATGTCAGCTTCTATAAGTCGTGCAGCTAAGAGTGGCATATTAGTTAAAGGTGGTTCCTACATAGAAAAGGCCAGTGAAATTGATACCATAGTTTTAGATAAAACCGGAACAATTACTACAGGTAAACCTTCAATTACAAAGATAAAGCTTACTTCAAATCTAGACGAAGATACGGTTTTAAAATTAGCTGCTGGAGCTGAGATGCATTCATCGCATCCTTTAGCTGTATCTATTTTAGATGAGCTTAAAAAACGCAAGCTTTTAATGCCTAATAATCTTAAATCTAAAACTATTATTGCTCGTGGTATTGAGGCCACTTTAGCTCCATTTGACGATCTTGATGGGGGTGAAGTCTTAGTTGGTTCTAAGATTATGATGCTAGAACATGAGGTTTTAGGTTTAGATAGTTTTGATTTTAAAGGAACTTTTGAATCTAGCTCTTTAATTTATGTTGCCTATCAAGGTTATCTAGTAGCTATTTTAGAGATCTGTGATCAGATAAGACCTGAATTTAAACGAGCAATTAATCGCTTGCGCTATAGCGGCATCGAAGAAATAGTGATGTTGACTGGAGACAATAAGCGAGCTGCAAAATCTATCTCAGAGCAATTAGCTTTAGATGATTTTAAAGCAGAGGTTTTACCTGAGGAAAAAGCCTCATATGTAGCACATAAGCAAGCTAATGGTAATGTTTTAATGATAGGCGATGGTATCAATGATGCCCCTGCTTTAGCTTATTCTGATATAGGAGTTGCCATGGGATCTGGCTGTACAGATACAGCTATGGAGACTGCTGATGTCACCATAAATAGTGAAGATCCTTTAAAAATTCCTGAGTTTATCAATATCAGTAAGACAACTATGCATCTTGTGCATCAGAATTTTGCCGCCACCATTGCTTTAAATTCAGCAGCAATGATGTTAGGTGCCTTAGGTGTAATAAATCCATTAATGTCATCTGTTATACATAATGCCACTACCTTAGGTGTGGTTTTAAACAGTGCCAGAGTTTTGTTACAAAAAAAGAAAACAGCGATTTAATCCATAAGATTGAGGAAAAAATATGATAAATAAAAGTTTAGTTTTTAGCTTTGCTGCAGGTGTTGTTGTGGGAGCATTAGGTCTTAAGATCTATAACGAAAACAAAGATACTATCGATGCAAAATTAAAAGAAATTAAGCTCCCAGGTTTAGCTAACCCTGCTGAAACTGAGAGTACTTCAGAGGCTACAGAGGATTTAACCTTAGAGGAGCTTATGTCTCAAAAAGAGCGTTTAGAGGACTTAATTGCTGAATATAACTCTAAAAAGGATGCTCAATAATGATTCCTACCATTCCTTCTGTAACTAAGAATATGGTTCTAGCTTTTGGTGCAGGTGTTATTGTCGGTGCTTTAGCTTATAAATATGTTAAGGTTGAGAAAAAGCTCAATATCGACGAGTTAACTGATAACCTAAAAAAACTTGCTAATAACGTTGCCTCTAAAGGACGAGGCAAAGGCCCTAATCTCTAATAAGAATTTAAGTAAATTTTTTTAATAAAGCCCCTAAATGTATTTTCACCATAATTGAAAAAACATTTAGGGGCTTTGCTTTATTAATAATTTGTAATCAATTTTTTATTAAAAATGGGATGTGTAGAATAAAAAAATATTAAATAACCTACTACAATTAATCTAAAAATTATTTTTTACTCCACAGTAATATAAAGGTTATAAATTTTATAATGGGGTTATTATGAAAAAAATTGTAATATTAAATATTTCTTTGAATTTAGGTGTAAAAATCACTGGTTTATTTTTATGTATATCTTATAAATTTACTTCAAGGGAAGAAAATTAATCTATGATATGTAAATATGCCTGATTTACAAATGAAGCGTGTAGTAATAAATGAAGCATCAAAAAGACATAGGAGTAGATCTTTAGAGTATTAAGAATCTACTGTTTCATGAATTTTGGAATGATAACTTAAATAAGAACTATAAGATCTAACTTTTTAAGCCCTTATGATAGTAGATGAATTATATTGGCTCCTGTATTGAAAATTGTTGCTTTAATAACTTTTACTTTTCCTACGATTTTTTATCTAATAAATACTCTGTCCTAGACCATATAAATAAAAGAATTGATGGGACTTGTAACAGCAAAAAGGCAATACGCTGTTGATTTATTCTTTTTCAAGCAAGAACTTCGTCATGGCGTTAACTGATAAAGAAAAGTATTTTTAATAAAATCTATTAGATAAAAAGTTGTTTAAATTTGACCTTAAATATTAGTTATATAAAAAACTAAAAATTAGATATGTATAGTAAAATTTTATTAAAATTATTACTATAATTAATTTAGTTTAAAATTTAAGTAAATACATCAAAGTATATAGTATAGAATTTATAATAAAATGAACACTATGAAAAATATTATCAAATCAAATCTTGCTTTGGATTTAGGTGGAAAATTTACTGGTTTAATTTCATATACTTCTTGTGGATTACCCTCAAGAGATGAAATTCAGGCTGTGATTATAAATATGCCTGATTCACAAATGAATTACACAGTAAAAAGTAGAACATCAACAAGACATTTGGTCCGATCTTTAGATCGTTATAAAAAAGCTCGTAAACTTATATATATTTTGGTTGCTGAATCTTTAAAAAGAGAGCTTAGTGATGATGAAAAAGAAGCTTTATCTTCTTTAATGCTACGTCGAGGTTATACCAGGCAAGAAACAGAACTGTCAGATGAAGCTTTAGATAATTGTTCGATAGATGACTTTGTTAATAATGCAAACTTTACTGATTTATTCAATACTTCATCACAACTTAAAGAGCAGTTTTATAAGTTAATTGAAGATAAAAATAAATTAGAAGGACTATATAAAAGCATTAATGAGACTGGCATAAAAAATATTCCGAAAGAATATAGAAGTATAGCTAGGTGCATGAGTGATATTTGCAATGATATTATTCAGCAAGATAATTTTGGTCATAAACATCGCAAAAAATATTTTGAAGATATAACTATAGACTTAAAACATGACTCAAGATTAAAAAATATCAGAGAAAAGATTGGCGAGACGCAATTATTTAATTTAATTGGAAATATTTCTAATTTGCAATTAAGAGCGCTGCGTTGGTATTTTGATGATCCCAAAATGCAGGGTGCAGGTATATATGACAGTGATAAATTAAAAAATGCTTTAATTAGAGCATATAAATTTTTCCATTATAAGACCTCTGAGGAGCGTTCTAATATTAGAAAATTTATAGATTCTATAAATAAGAGTAAAAAGGAGCATAAAGATGCTTTGGAGCTTTTATTTAATACTGATCCTTTAATAACAATTCCTCCTTATGAGGATCAAAATAATCGCAATCCTCCGGAAGATTTAACCTTACTTTTAAATCCTTTAGCTTTAGACAGAAAATATCCTAGTAACTGGGAAAAATGGGCTTTAAGCTTTATTTCTAACTTGGATTTTATCGATGGTGAGCTTTGCGAAATTGTTAAGTTAACCGACAGAAAAAGTCGTTTAAATCCAAAGTTATCCTCAGCATATACCCAAGAAAAATTAAGGTTATCTTATGTATTGCAGCGTGTTTTTGATTTAAGTCGAAATGAAGATAAAGTTTTTACAAAAATCAGAGCTTGGGCAAAAGATCCTTTATCAAGAAAGGTTGCTGATGTAAATGCATATCTACTCTCATTAATTTGTGATGATGAAATAGGCGATTTTGAGAATTTGGCTAGGGAATATTATGAAGAAATTGAGTTGGCTAAAAAAGGAATTTGGTCAACTGTAGAAGAGCCTATTTTAGAAATTTCAAATATTCATCCTCAAATGAAGAATAAAGTTTTGGCAGATTTAGTTGCTAATGTTCTTTGTTTACATGAAGATTTTGATTTTGATAATTTTAAGAATAATATTTGGACAGCCAAAATAGGTAGAAGTACAGTTAGATCTATTTGTGCAAACATTGAGAAAATAAGAAAATCTTATAAAAATTATTTTAATCATTTTTATGAAGCTGCAGTAAAAAAATATCTTGGCAATAAGAATAATGAGCTAGATAAGAAAGATAAAGAGCTTATACAAATATATAAAAAAGTTAATGAAGTATCAAAAGTTATTGCAGAAAAATTATATTTAGATCCTTTAGATGGACTTAAATTTAAAAATCCGTTTTCTCTTGCACAACTTTATAATTTGATTGAGACAGATATCTCTGGTTTTTCAAGCAATTGCTTAGCTGTTATTAAAGAAAACAATTATAGAATGCGCAATGATTTTAGTAACGGAGCTTTATGTACAAGATTGGCAGCAGAATCTGTACGTCCTTTTGATGGCGCGTTAAGAAAAATACTCGAAAGACAAGCTTATGAAATAGCTAAGATCAAATCACAAGAAATTAAGTCTTTGCCGAGTATTTGTAATAGTCAAATAGATTTGAATATTTTAGTTGAAGAAAATAGTTTTGAATTTTCTTCATCAATAGAAACTTTGAAAACAGGAAAAAAACAAAACGAAAAAGAAGATAGCCTTAAAAAAGAATTTTTTGTTTCAAAGTATGAGCGTATAAAAAAAGATTCCTTAGTTTTTACAGGTTCTGAAAAAGCAATTTGTGCATATACAGGCGAGTTTTTAGGTGGGGAGAATAATTGTGAATTTGATCATATAATTCCCAGAAGCAAGACAACGTCCAATATGGGGACTATTTTTAATTCTGAATTAAATCTTATTTATGTATCGCAAAAGGGAAATCAGAAAAAAAGAGAGTCTGAGTATACATTGTACGATTTGTCTAAAGAATATTTAAATAATGTTTTTGGCACATACAATATTAATGAAATTAAGTTAAAAATAGAAGAAACCGTTAATAAACTTAAAGAAACAAATCCTAGATTTTTAGTTGATAGCATGACAATTGATGAACGTATTTGTGCTCGTCATGCGTTATTTATGCCTCATTCTAAAGAATACAATATTGTTGTTAGGGCTCTCTCAAGAATTTACAGTACAAGAGTAAACGGTACTCAAGCATATTTAGTTAAGTCAATAATTAGCAATATTAAGGAAATGCTATCTCTGTGGACTAAAGAACATAATAATGTTTTAACTTTTGATACTTGGAATATCAGTTCAAAAGAGACTCATGATATAAGAGAAAATCTATCAGGTGAAAATTCTTGTTTAAAAAAACAAGAAATACAACCAATCACATCTCATGCAATTGATGCGCTATGTGTATTTGCTGCAGCTTGTGATAATAAAAGTATTTCCCAGAAATTATCAACTTGTGATGGTTTTGAAAATATTTCTAAACCAGAAATTTTAAATACACTTGTTCCAGAAGAATTTGTTATTAAAAATATTTCAAGAAAAGATTTTATTCAAAAAGATAAGCCAGCATCAAAAAAGTTATATAAAGATACAATTTATGCGGAGCATTTTTTACCAATTATAGCTAAAGGAGAAAAGGTTAAGATAGGTTTTGATTTCTATAAAAATGCTGTAGAAGTAAAAAAAGGTGGGGAAAATTTATTGTGCTTTTTGACGCCATTTTTTAAAGATGAATATAAATACTCTGAAGAGTTAAAGGTATATCATATTGTTAACAGAAAAGTCTTTGATTTCATAGATAAAAATAAAGAAAGCTCAGATTCTGATGAATTTAAGAGACTTGTATATATTTTTGATGCTTTACGATATACCACCTTAAAAACAGAACCTTTAGAATTAATTAAAAAAGCTGAAAAAAATGCCAAAAGTATAAAAAATGAGGCAGAAAAACAACAAAAAATCAGGACTACTATAGAAGATTCTTTTTGTATAAATCTAAAGAATAAGTCGACTATATCAAAGATAAGTCTTGCTAATAATACAAAAATAATATTGCCAACATACAATGAATTTAAAATTATAAAGAGGGACTTAGATTTATTTTTAGAAAAGGATCCTGATGCTAAAAGGGAAGATTTTTTTGAAACTTTCAATAAAACAACTAAAAACAAAAAAGCTAATAGTGCATTAGAGCATAGAAAATGCAAGCGTAATTATAGCATTCCTGTAATATCAGCTCCTTCTGGAGGAATTAGAGTCAAAAGAAAAACAGCATCTTCTGATTATGTATATCAGTTAATTGCAGCAAACACTCCCGATACATCTATAAATCAAGGTGTTATTTTAGAAAACAATCAAATAGACTTTGAAAAAAAGGCTGTTTTTGTTGACATATATACTGAAAAAAATATTGTATTTAGTCCATATAAATCTTCAAGAGTAAAAGCTTCCCATAAGGATTTCTTGCCCATGGACGAACGCATTTTGTTAGTAGACAACGAAAATATAAAAGTTGAAGCTTCTTTATCAACAGCGGATCGCAGAAAAGTTTTTGTAACTGTTTCTTTTGACGAGTTCAATATTGGATTAAAAAATAAGTTCTCGTCTTACTTGGATTTAAAAGAAGAGTATACATTGAAAGATAATTGTAGTGATTTATTTGAATATTTAGAGTCTTTAATTGACGATAAGAACATAAATATCAGTAAACCGAGAAATAAAAAAATCTCATTTACTGTTATTGGTAAGACTTTATGTTTTAGTTATAACACTGATAGTGATATAAAGAGATCAATTAGTTATAAGTTATCAATGTAGATATGAGATATTTAACTGTGACGAGCTTTGGTAGTTTTCTTGGACTATCTGGCCAATGCTTAGTTGTTAAGCAAAATGGTGAAGTGTTTCGAGAAATTGCTTTGTCACATTTAAGAGGTATAAACATAGCAAAGTCAGGGGTATCAATATCCAGTGACTTAGTTCAAGCTTGTGCAATTCGTGGCATTAAGATTTTCTTTTTAGACTTTAGATCTAGAGTTACATCTGCTGTTATTGGCCAGAATCAACACGCAACAGTTGCCTTAAGAAAGTCACAGTTTAAATTTATCTCAAATAATAGTTGTTGTTTTGAACTCTCAAGAGAGATTGTCTTAAATAAAGTTAAAAATCAAAGAGCGGTTCTTCTATATTTTTCTAAGTATTTGCGTAGTGAATCAAGTGATAAGAATCAATTTTTGTTATTCAATGTAAGAAAAATAGATTCTCTTATAGAACAATTAAAGATCCTTCATTTTGATGAAAATAGAAATTGGAGAAATTCTCTTTTAGGACTTGAGGGTTTAAGTGCGCGTTTTTATTTTGAGACTTTGGCAAGTACATCATTATTTCCAAATGATTTTATAAATCGTGAAGGGCGTTGGGCAAAGAGTATTACAAATCAAGCTTTAAATTGGTCATATGCAATTTTAGAAAGTTATGTGTGGCAAGCTTTGGATAATGCTGGTCTTGAAGTATTTGCAGGGATTTATCATACAGATAGGCCAGGAAAGCCATCTCTTGTTTTAGATCTTATGGAAGAGTACCGCGCTTGGGTAGTAGATAGAAATATCATTAAACTAAGAGATACCATATCTTCTTTTTCAAGCTTGAATAGTAAGCTTAAAGTGATATTAACAAACGCAGTTCATCAAACTATGCAAACTAAATATCCTTACAATAACAAAAAAGTTAAGTTAGAAAACATTCTACAAAGACAAGCTTATAAGCTTGCAGGAGCTGTTTCTAACAGTAACAAATATAAAGGTTATATTTTTAAATGGTAAGTCAAAATCGATTATATTCTAGATATGTAATTTGTTATGACATTGAAAATGTTAAAACCAGAAAAAAACTTTATAAAAGTTTTAAAGATTTTGGTTTAACACCTATTCAAAAATCAGTATTTTTTGGAGAGTTAACTAGAGCTGAAATAGCGTCAATAAAAAGAATTGTTAATGAACTTTTAAATAAAAAAACTGATAAATGTTTATACATATTAAATAGTTTGACAGAGCAAGATATTAGAAATAATTGTTTTGGGTATAAAGATTTTAAATATGTTTCAGTTGATGGATTCGAAACCATATAGCGTTCCCATATCGCTACTTAGACAATTTTGTTTTTGTCCTCGTATTCCTTTTTATCAAGCATGTATGCAGATAGATGTGAAATATCCTGTGTGGGTTAGTCAAGGTGTTAATGAGCATGATCGCTATGAGATGTTAAGTAAGCGTAGAAATTTAAATAAATTTGGCCTTGATACTTTGCAATACAATATTAGACATAATGTTTATTTACATAGCGAAGATTTGAGAATGCATGGAGTATGTGATTCGATTTTATCTACAGATTCAGATAAGTATATTGTTGAATTTAAATTAAGCGATAGAGAAAAGCTAAATTTGGCAGAGAAAGTTCAACTTACAGCATATGCTATTGTTGCTGAAGAAATGTATGGCTTAAAAATAGCAAAAGGCTTTATTCTGATTGGCAAAAAAGGAAAGACCTTTATCGTTGATATAGATAAAGGATTAAGAGATAAAACTCTTTCTATAAGAGATCATGTAATTGATATTGTTGAAAGAGGCATAATGCCTAATTCAGCAGCTACAGAAGGGAAGTGTTGTCAGTGCGAATACTTCAATTTCTGTGCTGACAGATTTTAAAATTCGTGCTAACCCATACAATAAAATGTATGAGTTTAGCTACAAAATAAATACCCGGAT
>URKL01000006.1 GCA_900548485.1 uncultured Succinatimonas sp. | reverse complement strand
AATGGCGCACCAGAAGGGATTCGAACCCCTGACCGATCGGTTCGTAGCCGATTACTCTATCCAGCTGAGCTACTGGTGCATGTCATTTGTTACGGCGCAATATTCTAACAGTTTTTTAAAATATTGCAAGCTTTTTTTAACTGGCGGATAGAGAGGGATTCGAACCCTCGATACAAGCTTTATACTCGTATGCTCCCTTAGCAGGGGAGTACCTTCAGCCTCTCGGTCATCTATCCACGAGAAATTTTTAGCGTGGTTATTATCTGTTTTTGTTAAACCTTTGTCAAGTTTTATTTTCAGTTTTTTCTGATTTTTCAAAAATAACCTTGTGCTCTTGCATTTCGCGAGCTACTTTCACATTATCCGGAGCTTCAACACCTAAGCGCACAAGGCCTGAATTACTTTTTAGGATCTTAACGGTAATATCCCGTCCGATCCGTATCTGTTCTCCGGCTTTTAGGGATATTACCAACATATTAGATCTTTTCCTTAACTAAGGCTAATGCTTGCTCGAAGCACTCGTTAATACCTTGAGCATTGCTACCACCAGCCTGTGCTAAATCAGGACGACCACCACCTTTGCCTCCAATAGCAGGAGCAATAGTGCGAATAATATCGCCAGCTTTAATCTTAGCAACATTATCGGCACTTACGGCAGCAATTAAGCTAACCTTATTAGCATCAGTGCAAGCTAAAACTACAACACAATTCTGAGCACGATTACGCAAATCATCAACAGCTGTACGTAGATCTTTAGCATTGCAGTCCTCTAAGGTACCACAAATAAACTTAGTATCACCTAAAAGCTCAGCATTAGCTAAAAGACCAGTACACTGATAAGAAACTAGTTTTGCTTGTAAATGTTCGTTACGCTTCTCAAGATCTTTACTATGAGCTAAAAGTTGCTCAGTACGTTCGGTAAGATCAGTACCTGAACCAGTCTTCATAAGGTTAGAAGTCTTAGCTACCATGCGGACTAAATGCATAAGCCATTCAACAGCTGCCTGACCTACTAAAGCTTCAATACGACGAACACCTGAGGCAATAGATTCATCAGAAACAATGATAAAGGAACCTAAATCACCGGTGCGCTTAGCATGGGTACCACCGCATAATTCCTTGGAGAAATCACCAGTTGAAACTACACGAACCTTGCTATCATATTTTTCATCGAATAAAGCAATAGCTCCTGACTTCTTAGCCTCATCAAGATCCATAATTTCAGTAGTAACTTCATAATTATTACGAATTGCTTCATTTACTAAAGCTACTACCTGCTGTCTTTCAGATAAAGACAATGGGCTTGAATGAGAATAGTCAAAACGTAAACGGTCAAAAGCAACATAGGAGCCCTTTTGAGCAACCTCATCGCCTAAAACTTTACGCAAGGCTGAATCTAATAAGTGAGTTGCAGTATGATGAGAAGCGATTGCTCGACGATTATCTGCATCAACACAAGCATTTACTTTGTCGCCTGGCTTAAATTCACCTAAATCTACATGACCTACATGAATTGTAGCTTTACCTACATGTAAGGTATCCTCAACAATAAAGATATTATTGCCAAAACGAATAACACCCTTATCACCGACCTGGCCACCCATCTCACCATAGAACGGGGTCTTATCTAAAACGATAATAACGCGTTCATCAGTAGAAGCTGATTCAACATCAACACCATCTTTGATTACATGAGTAACCTTGGCCTCACACTCTAAGCTCTCATAGCCAACAAACTCAGTATTCTCAGAGATCTTAAGCTGCTCGTTATAATCAATACCAAAAGTAGATGCTGATTTTGCACGAGCTTTCTGCTCTTGCATGCACTTGTCAAAACCATCCATATCAACGATATAACCGCGATCACGAACGACATCAGCAGTTAAGTCTGAAGGGAAACCATAGGTATCGTAAAGTTTAAATGCAACTTCACCTGGAACTGTACGGTTATCACCTAATTTTACAAGCTCTGCTTCAAGTAATGCTAAGCCTCTATCTAAGGTATTTAAAAACTGCTCTTCTTCTTTCTTTAAAGTACGTTTAATAAGCTCGCTCTGCTCTACAAGTTCAGGATAAGCCTTCCCCATTAAAGCAACTAAGGTGTCTACTATCTTATAGAAAAATACATCCTTAGCTCCTAATAAACGGCCATGACGTACAGCTCTTCTAATGATACGACGTAAAACATAGCCTCGACCTTCATTAGAAGGTAAAACACCGTCAGCAATTAAGAAAGAACAAGAACGAATATGATCGGCAATAACACGTAATGACTTAGAAGCTAAATCACTTACGCCTAAAATTTCAGCACTAGCCTTCTCTAAAGCAACAAATAAATCAATATCGTAATTTGAATGTACACCCTGTAAAACGGCAGCAATACGCTCTAAGCCTAAACCGTTATCGATCATAGGCTTAGCTAATTTTTCAAAAGTACCATCGATTTTACGATTGTATTGCATGAAAACGATGTTCCAAATTTCGATGAAACGGTCACCATCTTCATCTGGAGAGCCTGGAGGGCCACCCTGAACATCTTCACCGTGATCATAGAAAATTTCTGAGCAAGGACCACAAGGACCGGTATCACCCATCTGCCAGAAATTATCTGAATTAAAAGCTCCACCCTTATTATCACCAATACGGACAATCTTGCTTTCAGGTAAACCAATAACATCACGCCAAATATTATAGGCTTCATCATCTTTGTCATAGACTGTTACCATCAAGGACTCTTTAGGCAACATGAAAACTTCAGTTAAAAGCATCCAAGCATAACTGATAGCTTCTTTTTTGAAGTAATCGCCAAAGCTGAAATTACCTAACATCTCAAAGAAGGTATGATGACGAGCTGTATAACCTACGTTATCCAGATCATTTTGCTTACCACCGGCACGTACACATTTTTGAGCTGTAGTAGCGCGCAAATAATCTCTCTTTTCCTTGCCTAAGTAGATATCTTTAAATTGATTCATACCTGCATTAGTAAATAGCAAGGTTGCGTCATTATAAGGAACTAATGAGCTTGAACGAACCACATTATGGCCGTGCTCTTTAAAGAAGTTCAGATACGCATCGCGGATCTGATCAGTTGTCATATACATAAATTTAATTTCCAAAAAATAGGAAGCTTATAAAATTAAATATCGGTGACTACAAAAGCTTAATGATTGTGGGTAATCCGTCACAGGCTGTATAAGCCACTGCAATTGCCTGCTATTTTATAACAAAAATGCGCTATAACCACATTTTATGGAATCAATGTCCAAGATAGCTTTAAGATTTAAAAATTCTCTAAAGCTTGATAGCATATAGGCGTTGAAAAACCACGACGATATAGAAAAGCTAAAACCTTATTTCTCTCAAAGTTTTCTGAAGGCAAAACCTCATATTTTTTATGCAAAAGCTCCAAAGCTATATTCAGCCAATCCACATCTTGAGCGAGATCATAAACTAAATTCTTATCTAAATGCCGCTTTAAGGCTTCTAGGAATAAGCGTTTTTGACCGTAATGAGCACTATGCATATGGTTAATCAACATCTGCGCACAGCGTTTATCACTCACATAACCATAATCATCACAAATTTTTAATACAGTCTTTGCCAGCTCTATTGAAAATTTTTTTGTAAGCTTAGTATAAAGTTCATAACGAGAATATTCTCGGGCGCTTAATAATCTCAAAGCATAATTAAGCGCCTTTTTATAATCTGGACTAGCAGAAATCTCCATATTATTTTACAGATCATCAGGTATAGGAGTTACTAAATCCTCATCATTAAAATCATCACTAGCTGAAGGTAAGCTTTCTAAAGAACTTTGTGGTTCACTCCCTAGTTGTGCTGTTTGCTCGTAATCGCTATTTTGCTTATAAAAAGCACGAATCTGTTGCTCAAGTTCCTCGGCAATTTCAGGATGCTCATCTAAATAACGCATAGCGTTAGTCTTGCCTTGGCCAATCTTACTGCCTTTATAGGCAAACCAAGCACCACTCTTTTCAATAAATTTAGCTGCTACACCAAGATCTAAAAGCTCACTATTTTTGGCAATACCATAATTAAAGAGGATTTGGAAGTTAGCAGTCTTAAACGGAGGCGCTACCTTATTTTTTACCACCTTGACTTTAGTTTCATTGCCAATAACTTCTTCTTTTTCCTTTACAGGGATACCTTTGCGGATATCTAATCTTACAGAAGCATAATACTTAAGAGCATTTCCTCCTGTAGTAGTTTCAGGGTTACCAAACATAACACCAATTTTCATACGCAACTGGTTAATAAATACCACCATGCAATTGGCCTGTTTAATAATACCGGTAAGTTTTCTTAAAGCCTGAGACATAAGACGAGCTTGCAAACCGACATGATTGTCTCCCATATCGCCTTCAATTTCTGCCTTTGGCACTAAAGCTGCTACAGAGTCGATAACGACTACATCAACGCCACCAGATCTGACTAAGGTTTCACAGATATCCAATGCCTGTTCACCGGTATCCGGCTGAGAGATAATTACATCCTCGATTTGAACTCCTAACTTGCGGGCGTAAAGAGGATCTAAAGCATGTTCAGCATCAATAAAAGCACAAACTTTACCTAATTTTTGTGCCTGGGCTATAAGCTCTAAAGTTAAAGTGGTCTTACCTGAAGACTCAGGTCCGTAAATCTCAATAATACGGCCCATAGGCAATCCACCTATACCTAAGGCTAAGTCTAAAGTTAAAGAACCTGTAGGTATAGCTTCAATATCAACAATTTCGTTTTGACCTAAACGCATAATGGCACCTTTACCAAACTGACGTTCGATCTGCTCCATTGCTGCTTCTAAAGCCTTTTGTTTTTTGGGATCTTTAGCCAAATTTGCCGAAACTTTATTTTTTGCCACTTTCGGTACGCGCTCTGCCATATTTATCTCCGCAAAATATAATTTATATATGAATATATTATATTCTAATTTAGACTAATGTCAAAATAATACCTTGATAACCATTTCGCTATAAAGACCTATATTTTATTGCACTCTTAACAATAATTAGATCCAGATAAGATTACAAATAATCTTCATTACGAATATTTATAAGTTAATTTCAAATATTTTTATGATGGATATCAAAGTTTATTTACCTTTAATTTTTTTAGGAACTTTTATGCTCTTATATCAGCCATCCACAAATCATTAAATTTCTCTTATACCAAATAAGCGACTAAACTTATCTGATGAACTCTTGCTGATTTTATAAGCTCTAAAAGCTTTAGCCATAAGCATAGTAAAATTTTCTCAAAAGTCAGGAAATCCCACTTTTTTCTTTTATAAATTATAATAACTAAAAAAAACACTATCTTATAAGATATGAGCGCTTAATGCGTTTTATTCCCAAAAATTTAGAAGATAAAGTCATGTCGCAATTATCATCACTTGAAGCAGTCACTCCCATGATGAGGCAATACCTTGAGATTAAACATAAATATCCAGATACCCTGGTATTTTATCGTTTGGGAGATTTTTATGAGCTCTTTTACGAAGATGCTAAAAAGATTGCTGCACTTTTAGATTTAACCTTAACTCGCCGAGGAACTAATAACGGTGAACCTATACCTATGGCAGGTGTTCCTTTTCACGCCGTAGATAGCTATATAAGCCGTCTCATTAAATTAGGTGAATCAGTTGTAATCTGTGAGCAATCAGGAGATCCGAATAAAAAAGGACCTATGACCCGACAGGTTAGCAAAATCATTACTCCTGGCACTGTAACTGATGAAGGAATCGCTCCTGAACATCAAGACAATTTAGTCGCCGCCATTTATAAGAGTCGACATCATTATGGCTTTGCTTATTTGAGCTTAGGCTCTGGTTTATTTAAAACTGGTATTTGTGCGTCCTTAAAAGATCTGCAAATTTATCTACAAAAAATTTCTCCTGCAGAATTAGTCTATCCAGAACAATTTAAAGAACTTAGCGCTTTTTCAAAGATCGTTTCCCAAAAAAGCTTGCCTAGTTGGAACTTTGATAAAGAAAGTTGCTATAAACTTTTATGTAAGCAATTTGGTACGGACAGCTTAATTGGCTTTGACATTGAGAATCTAGATGAAGGTATCTGTGCTTCAGGAGCTCTTTTATCTTATGTAAAAAGCACCCAAAATGTACCTCTTTATCATATTCGCACAATAAGACGTGATGATGCTTCACTCAATGTTATCTTAGATGCAACAGCCATTCGCAACTTAGAATTATTAACTAATTTAAGTGGCAATAGTCATGGAAGTTTACTTAAAGCTCTAGATCACACTATAACTCCTATGGGAGAAAGACTTTTAAAGGCAACTTTAGTTTCTCCTTTACGTGACAATCAAAAAGTAAATGCACGCTTGAATTTAGTTGAAGCTCTAGTTGAATATAGTTGTGATCTCTTAGATGAAAAATTAGCAAGTATTGGTGATATAGAAAGAATCACCGCTCGTATTGGTCTTGGTTCATCACGCCCTAAAGATCTATCAAATCTTAGACAATCTTTAGAGGTAATTCCTGAAATAAAAGAGCTTTTACTAAAAAGTGCTAATAAATATTTAATTAGTTATGCAAATAAACTAAATCCTCTAACCTCTATAAAAGAGCTCTTAACTCAAGCAATTTTAGAGGAACCTTCTACTTTTTTACGTGATGGTAATGTAATTGCCTCACAATACAATACTCACCTAGATGAACTCCGCTCCTTAATGCAAGGTTCAGGCAATATCCTAGAAAATATTGAAAAAAGAGAAAAAGCTGCTACTGGTATTAACACCCTAAAGGTAGGATTCAATTCTGTCCATGGATATTTTATAGAAATTCCTCGTTCACAAGAACAAAAGGTACCTGAGGGATATATCCGCCGTCAAACCTTAAAAAATAATGAACGCTATATAACCACAGAACTTAAAGAGCTTGAAGAAAAAACTTTACGAGCTAAAGATGAAGCTTTAGCTTTAGAAAAAGAAATTTTTGAGACTATTTTAAAGACTCTACAAGAGCAAATTTCTTCGTTAAGTGAACTTTCAACTAATATTGCCGCTTTAGATGTATTGTCAGGTTTTGCTAAATGTGCCATTTTGCATGATTACGTGCGTCCACAGATATCTTCAGAAAATATTATTAAAATTGAAAATGGTCGCCATCCGGTAATTGAAACTATTTCAAATAAACCCTTTATTCCTAATTCAACCGATCTATCCTCAGATAAGATGTTAATTATTACAGGTCCTAATATGGGTGGTAAATCAACCTTTATGAGACAAAGCGCACTTATCTGCATTATGGCTCGCTGTGGATGTTTTGTCCCTGCACAAAAAGCTATTATCGGTGATATTGATCGTATTTTTACACGTATTGGAGCCTCTGACGATCTTTCCTCAGGCCGATCTACCTTTATGGTAGAAATGGAAGAATCTGCTTCTATATTAAATAATGCTACAGAAAAAAGTTTAGTAATT
Source organism: uncultured Succinatimonas sp. (assembly GCA_900548485.1). Lineage (GTDB taxonomy): Bacteria > Pseudomonadota > Gammaproteobacteria > Enterobacterales > Succinivibrionaceae > Succinivibrio. The sequence goes on along the minus strand of URKL01000006.1, from coordinate 9,063 downwards.
ATGGATGAGGTTGGCCGTGGAACCTCTACTTATGAAGGTGCAGCCTTAGCTGAAGCTATAGCTAGCTATCTGTGCAAGCATTGTGGCTGTTTTGCTTTATTTTCTACCCATTATCCTCAAATCGCTAAACTTGCCGATAAACTCCATAAAGTTCGTAATATCTGCTTTAAGGCACAAAAAAGTTATGGAGAAATTGTCTTTTTATATAAAGCAGATCTTGGCGCACAAAATTACGCCTATGCTGTAGAAGTAGCTCGTTTAGCCGGAGTTCCTGATGAAATTACTAACGAAGCTTCCGCTAATATTGAAAAGAATTTAACGGCAGACAAAAATCCAAGTAAAATTTCAGAGGACAATCTAGCCGTAGCTGAAAAGAAAAATGAGGAAAACTATAGTAAAAACTATCAGTGCTTAAAGCAAATTGAAGAAAGGCTTCAAGCACTGGATATAGATCAAGTCTCGCCTATACAAGCACTTAATCTTTTATATCAAATTAAAAAAGATATAAGTTAGTCTTCATCAATCATGGTTTTATCAAAACCATAATTTTCAAATAAGCGTCTTAAACTTCTTAAGACTTCATTTTGAATCTGCCTTACTCGCTCGCGAGTAAGGTTGATCTGTGCACCTACATCCTCTAAGGTCATAATTTCTGCATCATTAAGACCAAAACGCGATAGTACTACGATTTGCTGTTTTTCTGGCAGTTCAGAAAACCATTTACGTACAATATTTACCAATTCATGACGATCAACATGTGCTACAGGTGAAAGGATCTTATTATCAGGAATAATATCCAAAAGCGATACATCCTTATCATCATCTGCACCCTTAACACTTAAATCTACAGGTAAAGTTGTATCTAATAACGATAAGAGATTTCTTATATGTTCAGGATCTTTCCCTGAAGCCTTAGCTAAATCACTTACAGATACAGCCTTAGTACTGTTATTATCCTGTAATTGGCGACGCAAACGTAAAATAGTATTGATTTCCTTAATAACATGCACAGGCAAACGCACTAAACGTGATTGTGACATGATCGATTGCTCTATGCTCTGACGAATCCACCAGGTAGCATAAGTAGAAAATCTAAAACCACGATCAGGGTCAAACTTTTTTACAGCATGAATTAAGCCTAAGTTTCCCTCTTCAATTAGGTCTAACATAGGTAGACCTCGCGAACGATAATCCTTTGCAATTTTTACCACTAAGCGCAAATTAGAAGTAATCATAGTGTCGATTGACTTCTTATCACCCATCTTTGCAAGACGTCCGACCTTAGTCTCCTGCTCTGATGACAATAGTGGATAATTGCGAATGGAATTAAAATAACTAGAGAGCAAATCACCAGTTTCCCCACGCGAACGCTCACTAGTTTTTTTAACCTCCCCACTCACTACGGTAGCGCCACTTGTATATGACGACTGTATTCTATTCTCATCATCTCTAATCATGAGTTTCCTTAGTTTGTTTTATTTTGGTAAATAATTTTCAGGGTTTACAGAATCACCCTTTTTTCTAATTTCAAAATGTAATCTGACGCTTTGAGCATCAGTAGAACCCATCTTAGCTATCACTTGCCCGCGTTTTACACTCTGACCTTCCTTAACCTGTAAACTTTCATTATGAGCATAAGCAGATAAATACTCATTTTCATGGTTAATAATAATCAAATTTCCATAACCTCGAAGAGCGTTACCGGCATAAACAACTTGACCTGCAGCAGCTGCACACACCTGTTGTCCACGCTTACCGGAAATATCAATACCGTTATTTCCATGCTCTGATGACGAATAACGTTTGATGACCTGTCCTTTAGTAGGCCACATCCAGCTAATACCGGCAACTTGACGTGTACGTCCTGAAACTACTTTTACCTGAGTAGGACTTACTGTAGTCTTAGCTGTGGTTGCTGTACCTGCTACAGGAACGGCTGATGAAACCTTAAGTTTTTGTCCAACATAAATACTATAAGGTTTTTGTAAATGATTTTGCGAAACTAGCTCATCTAAACTCATATTATGAGCTCTAGCAATTGCTCGCGCACTATCTCCAGCCTTTACAATATAATAATTATTACTATCAGTAACGACTTTAGGTTTAGCTGTAGTAGCTACGGTAGCCTCTGACAAACTAAGTTTTTGTCCTACCTCAATATTATATGGTTCATCAATACCATTTAATGAAGCTAAATTCCGATAATCTTTACCATAACGGAAGGCTATAGAATAAAGGGTATCTCCTTTAACTACCGTATATGTATCGCCTGAGACTTGATTTGAAACAACACTTTTTTTATTGCTATTTTGCTCTAAAGCTACAGTTTGATGTGAAGAGCTTACTGTATCTCCACGATATGAACTTCTCCCTTGATTAGCATCAACAACCAATGGTGAATAAACATTGCCACTTTGGCAACCTACCAAAACTATACCCAAAACTAGAGCACAAAGCTTTTTCACAGCATTATTTCCTTATAAAAATACCTTATATGCTACATAGATAGAGATCAGAATAACACAAGCCCAGCCAATTCGATCGACATACTTCGCAATTGTGTGCTCCATCTTCTCTCCTCCGAAATAAATCAAGGCTGCTTCTAAGTAAAAACGTAGACCTCTACCAATAAAAGATACTACTAGGAAATAAAAAATTCCCAAAAGGCCTGCCGATCCGGTATTCATAACACTTTCAGCAGCCATCACACCTGCAGTTATAGCAATTACTTTGTAAGGGATAGGTGTAAAAGCTCCAACAAAAACCATTAAGATGCCATATTCATTAGTAAACCAAGCGCGCACCACTTCCATAGCATCACGATAATTTAAATAATCAATTAAATTCGCAATCCATGGATCATAAATAAAATATCCTAAATAATAGCCACAAAAAGCTCCTAACACCGAAGTTATAACTGTAAGAGTGGCATAAATATAGGAGCGTTTAGGATTAGCTAAACACATGGGACAGAGCATAACATCAGGAGGAATTGGCCAAAATATTGACTCTATAAAACTGTTAATACATAAAAACCAAGTAGCCTTTGGATGTTTAGCTAATTTGATACACACTTCGTAAATATAAGAAAATATATGCATTTTAAATTTTTTCGATTAAAACTACAGCACTTACAGCAATACCTTCACCTCGTCCGGTAAAGCCTAATTTTTCAGTAGTAGTAGCCTTGATGCTTACATCAGACAAACTACATTTGAGATCACTGGCCACATTTTCACGCATTTTTAGCTCGTAAGGGGCCATCTTAGGAGCTTGAGCCATAATTGTGATATCACAATTAACTAAGCGATAACCTAAAGAGTGTACTTTTGCAAAAACATCTCGCAGCAAAATTCTTGAATCAATGTTTAAATATTTATCATCATTATCTGGATAAAAATGACCAATATCACCTAAAGCCAAAGCACCTAAGAGGGCATCGCTTAACGCATGCAATACTACATCACCATCAGAATGTGCAACTAAACCTTGAGAATGAGGAACTTTTACTCCTCCTAAGACACAAGGTCCTTCACCACCAAAACGATGTACATCAAAACCGTAACCTATACGCATTTTTTTTTCCTTGTGATATCTATATAAAGCTCGAGCTAAAACTAAATCAGCTGGAGTTGTTATTTTAAAGTTCTCGGTACTTGAATTTATAAGTTTAGGCTTTAAACCTAAGGCCTCTACAGCTGAGGCTTCATCAGTGACAGTCAATTGCTGTTGTTGACAATAATCTAAAGCTTTAAGCAAAAGATCTGTTGCAAAAAGTTGTGGCGTAAAAGCCCTATATAAAAACTTACGATCTACAGTATTTTCAATAAAATCTAAAGATGATTTCTTTATAGTATCTGCAACAGGGCTTGCTAAAATTCCGCCACAAACATTACTGTCACATAAAGACAATAACTTCTCTAAATCTTCTACTTTAACAAAAGGTCTAGCAGCATCATGAACCATGACATAACGTGTTTTTACTGCTTTCAAAGCCAAATAAACCGTGTCAGAGCGTTCTGCACCACCTAAAACAGAAATAATACGGGGATCTTTAGCACAAGGAAGATTTTTAAAATAGAGATCATCTGAGCTTATAGCTACGATAATGTTGGAGATATGCTTACAGCATAATAAAGAGGCGATAGTGGCTTCTAAAATGGTGATAGAATCATCTAAAAGCAAGTATTGTTTAGGCCTATCTGCCCCCATACGACTGCCAATTCCGGCAGCTGGCACCACCACATCGACTTTAACGTCATTGGGCATATTGATATTACCAAAACTAGGGCCGTGTTTCGCTATGAGAATTAACGTCAATGACCCGATAAAATGTTTCTTGGGATTTAATCATCCCCAAATCAGAGCGGGCCTGCTCTTCTACAGCAAGATTACCTTGCTGTAGATCGGTAATTTCATCCTTAATAGCCTCGTTAATACGATTGATTTTCTCAGAACGTATCTCAGCTACTTTTAAAGTCTGGGTGGTGTTTTCATATTGCACCTTCCCATTACGACCATAATAAATGTCATAGACTAAGAATACGCCTATAACAAACAGGATGAGGCCCACTAATTTCATAGGCAGTCTTAATTCTGCTGACGCCTCTGATATTCAGCAGAAGCTTTAATAAAGCCAGAGAATAACGGATGACCTTGACGCGGGTTAGAGGTGAATTCAGGATGGAACTGTACACCAATAAACCAAGGATGAGAAGGTATCTCAATAATCTCGACTAATTTATTATCAGTAGATAAGCCCGCGATCTTTAAGCCCTTAGAGGTAATCTTATCTATAAGATTATTATTAACCTCATAACGGTGACGATGACGCTCAACAATATCATCTTTACCATAGAGCTCACGAACCTTAGTACCTGCCTGTAAGTGACATAATTGACCACCTAAACGCATAGTACCGCCCAAATCGGATTTGTCAGTACGCTTCTCAAGCTTACCAGACTCATCAATCCATTCAGTAATTAAAGCTACTACTGGGAACGGGGTCTTAGAATTGAACTCTGTTGAGTTTGCATTCTTCATGCCAACTACATCTCGAGCATACTCAATTAAAGCCACTTGCATACCTAAACATATTCCTAAATAAGGAACATTGTTTTCACGAGCATAACGGGCTGCCATGATCTTGCCCTCGATGCCTCGGCTACCAAAACCGCCTGGAACTAAAATTGCGTCTAAGCCCTGGAAAATATCGTTACCGCGAACTTCAACATCCTCAGAATCAATATAACGAATATTAACAGTCAAACGATTCTTAAGACCACCATGCTTTAAGGCTTCATTTACGGACTTATAGGCATCGTGAAGTTCAACGTATTTACCTACCATACCGATGGTAACCTCACCGACGGTATTTGCCTGCTGATACAATACTTGTTCCCAATCAGAAAGATCTGCCTCAGGAGCTTTAATACCGAAACGATCAACTACAAACTGATCTAAATACTGGCACTTTAATAAAGCTGGGATCTTGTATATAGAATCAACATCCTTCATAGAAATTACAGCACGTTCATTAACATTACAGAACATGGCAATTTTATGACGCTCATGAGGAGGAATGCTAATCTCAGAACGGCAAACTAAGATATCAGGCTGAATACCGATAGATAACAATTCCTTAACAGAATGCTGTGTCGGCTTAGTCTTAATCTCACCTGAGGTCTTTAAATAAGGGACTAACGTTAAATGCATAAATAAGGCATTTTGACGGCCAATATCAACAGCTAACTGACGAATAGCCTCTAAGAATGGTAAAGACTCAATATCACCAACAGTTCCGCCAATTTCGACTAAGGTAATATCATTGCCCTCAGTACCAGCTAAAATCTTTTCCTTAATGGCGTTGGTAATGTGAGGAATTACCTGAATAGTTGCGCCTAAATAATCACCACGACGTTCTTTACGAATAACATCAGAATAGATACGACCTGTAGTGAAGTTATTCTTTTTGGACATCTTTGAGTGGATGAAGCGCTCATAGTGACCCAAATCCAAATCAGTTTCAGCACCATCTTCGGTGACGAAAACCTCACCGTGCTGAATCGGGCTCATAGTGCCCGGATCGACGTTAATATAAGGGTCAAGCTTCATGATTGTAACTTTAAGGCCACGTGCTTCTAATACAGCAGCCAAAGAGGCACCGGCAATACCCTTACCTAAAGAAGAGACAACACCACCGGTTACAAAGATAATCTTCGGAGATGAGGACATTATTTACTCCACATAATTTAAACTTAATCGTAGATTATACCATAAGCACACGAGTCACAAATGCAAATCAGCGCCGTTTGGCTGAAATTACCTGCCCAAGCTCATTTAACTTATTTAAGGTACGCGTTAACACAGGAATGCTTAGGACTAATAAATCAATATCAATAATGGATATATCTTGACTGCGATCGACATGAGAACGCACACCTAAAACATTCATCTTTTCATTGGCAATTACAGTAGTAACATCACGCAATAATCCCGGATAATCCTGGCCTATAACTCGAATCGTTACTGTATAACCACCTTCGGCATTTTCTCCCCATGAAGCTGTTACCAAACGCTCTGGATTTTGCAATCTCAATTTATTCAATTGCTCACAATCACTCTTATGGATAGAAATCCCTCGACCTTGAGTGATAAAACCCAAAATATCATCGCCAGGAATAGGTTGACAGCATTTAGCCATATGAGTCATTAAATTACCGACACCATTAACCACTACCTGACTTTGTTTACGGCCTTTAGCTTGTAAAATTTCTGATGCAGAACGATTTGATATGATTTTACTCAAATCTGTAGGTTCATGCTCGCTCTTATCCTTAATAACAATTTCATCTAATAAAGAAATTACGGAATTGATACTGATATCTCCAGCACCTACAGCAACTTGCAAATCAGAGACACTCTTCATATTAAAACGTGAGAGTCTATCCTTTAAAAGAGAAACAGTCTGCTCTTTATTTAAATTAAGACCATGTTTTAGTACCTCGCGATCAATGATTTCCTCACCAGCTTGGCGATTCTTTTCATAATCAAGCTTTCTAAAATAAGATTGAACTTTAGCCCGAGCTTTAGAGGTTTTTAAAAAGCCATTATCGGCATTCAACCAATCACGAGAAGGATTAGGATTTTTTTGGGTAATGATCTCAACTTGTTGACCTGTTTTAAGCTTATAAGTATAAGGAACAATACGACCATCAACCTTAGCACCAATACAACGATGTCCAACCATAGTATGGACTTGATAGGCAAAATCTAATGGCGTTGAGCCTGTAGGAAGATCGATAACCTCGCCTCTTGGAGTAAAGACATAAATACGATCTTCAAAAACTTGCGTTCTAAATTCATCTAAAAGCGAGCCCGACTCCACCATATCATCGCGCCAGGTTAAAAGCTTGCGTAACCAATTGATACGTTGCTCAACACCACTACTTTGACCTGAGCCTTCTTTATATTTCCAGTGGGCTGCCACACCTAATTCTGCACTATTATGCATATCCTTAGTGCGGATCTGAACTTCTACGACTTTACCACCATCACCATAAACTACAGTATGAATAGACTGATAACCATTAGCCTTAGGATTGGCTATATAATCATCAAATTCTTTAGGTATATGATGCCATCTTGTATGTACAACGCCTAAAGTAGCATAGCAATCCTGTATACGATCAACTAATACACGTACAGCTCTAACATCATACAGTTCAGAAAATTGCAGATGTTTACGTTGCATTTTACGCCAGATACTATAAATATGCTTAGGTCGACCATATACGTCACCGTCAATGCCTTCCTTCGCTAAAAGCTCTCGAAGCTCTGCAACAAAGTGCTCTATATATTTTTCACGATCGACTCTACGCTCATCTAGTTCATGAGCAATCTCTTTATAGGTATCAGGATGCAAAAATCTAAAGGCAAGATCTTCAAGTTCCCACTTAAGCTGACCTATACCAAGACGATTTGCCAAAGGAGCATACACATTAGCCACCTCCTTGGCAATTAGTACTCTTGTTTCCTCATCAGCTTTATTAGCAGCTCGGATAAAGGCTATACGCTCTGCAAGTTTGATAACTACAGCACGAACGTCCTCCACCATCGCCAATAACATACGACGAATTCTATCAACCTGTTCTTCTGACGCACTATCTGAGGTTAAAGTTTGCAAGGAACGGATAGCTTCCATATCCTTAACATTTAAAAGTAATTTAGCAATTTTAGGCCCATATTTTTCTTCGACATCAGCAGATGTAATATAGCCATTTTCATATGCCGGATATAAAAGAGCTACTAATAATGAAGGCAAATCCATATTTAAAGTCAGCAAGATTGCCACAATCTCAGTAGACATACGTGTAAAAGAAGCTATAACAGCATCAATATGTTCTTGAGGATCTTTTTTATCTTTTTTTGATATATGATCGACAACAAAAGCGTGAACTCCTAAAAGTTCCCCTTTCTGCTCTACAGGTAAATGTAACTCATCACTCCATTTGGCAAAATCAAATGAAGCTTCATGAGTTTGGCGAATAGCAACCATCAAAAGCCTCCTTTAACTGGATTTTAGCTTCTTGAAAAAACTAAGATACTCTCAATATGTTTAGTTCTTGGAAACATATCCATTACACCCCATGAGGTTATTTTATAGCCATTATTGACTAACTCAATACAATCACGGGCACTTGCCTGAGGATTGCACGAAATCATTACAATTAACGGTACTTTTTTGTTTATCAAAAACTTAATCGCCCGAGGTGCTCCTTGACGACCGGGATCTAAAATAGCACTATCAAAAAAACCTTGAGCAAAAGTCTGCGTTTCAAAACTCTCCTCAAGATTAGCCGCAGCAAAATGAGCATTTTCAAGACCTTGTTCTTTAGCGTTAGCATTAGCTCTTGTTATCATATCGCGCACGACATCAACGCCATAAACCGTAGCCCCACCTTTAGCTATAGTGTCGATCGCCTCGAGCGGCCTCACGAGCCTCATGACGCCTCTTTGTTAATACGTAATCCCGAATATTTGCTACGGGGAAACAGACTTGCC
>URKL01000005.1 GCA_900548485.1 uncultured Succinatimonas sp. | reverse complement strand
CAGAACACACCGGATTAGAAAAATTTCATTTTTCTAATCGGCACACTACATCCTCACACTGAAGTACGAGGTTTTGTGTGCCCAAAATTTGATAAATTTAATAACAGCTATTTTTGCAAAGAGCCTTCCAAAATGTGATCTAAACAGATCCTTTGAGGTAATCTTCATGTGCAATTTTTAGTCTAAATTATAAAGCATGTTATTATAAATACTTGCGTAGTTAACTTTTCTACTCAATTTGCTGAGACTGGCCCTATATATGAAAGAACAAAAACAAATAAACCAAGTCGCTGAAGATACCACTACTGAAAATACCCCTGCTTCCTCTATTCCTAATAAAGAGGAGCTTAATCAAGTATCAGGCGATCAAAAGCAACCAGTAAATAATGCTGAAGATTTAAAAGAACTTATTGAGGATAATCAGGCTGAAGATAAAAAAGAATCTGCAGAAAAGGTTCAAGATGAAACTCAAGAACAATCTGTGAAAGAAGCTTATACTCTTAAAGCAGAGCCTCAAGTTGCCCAAGTTTTAGATGAGCAAAAAATTAACGAGTCCATACAAAGACTTAAAGCGCGTTCTCGCGTTTCTAATTTACTGATAATTGCTCTTGTTTTAGTTTGCGGCGGTTATATGTGGTATTTGCAAACTAACAATCAAGCCTCTTTAGACAAAATGCAGGCAGAAGTTGCAAATAAGGTACAAGAGCTAGAAAAAGAAAAGCAAGCACTTCTTGATAATAATAAAGCTTACACTCAAGAGATTAGCGAAATTCAAAAACTTGCTAATACAAATAACGATCTTACAAATAAAAATGAATCTTTATTAGCCTCTTTAGAAGAGATTACAAAGAAAGTTGACACTGAAACTTCATATTTAGAAGATGTTAAGAAACAATTAAACCGCTATGAAGCTCGAGACCCTGACGATTGGCGTAAAGCACAAAGCTATTTCCTTGTAAGTTCTGCTTATAGAATGGCTGTATTTGCTCGCGATCCTAAAGCTGCATTATGGTGCTTAAATAGTGCCAATGACTTGCTCGCAGGAATTGAAGAAGAGCAAATCAATAAAATTCGTGAAGTCTTAGCCAACGATATTATGAAGATAAAAAATATCCCTCAGCTAGATTTGCGCGGTTTAGTCAATAAACTTGATAGTGTATACAATAACCTTGATAAAATGACCTTAGCTGAGGTTAGCACAGCAGATCAACGTGAGCAAAACTATAAAAAAGCTGATACTGTTACTGAAACTTTAATTGAGTGGAAAGATAACTTATTAGTATCATTAAAAGACTTCTCCTCACGTTTTGTCGAAATTCGTCGCCGTGATGAGCAAGCTGTAAATGCTTTCTTATCTGCAGATCAAGCTAAGCTTTTACTTGAAAACTTAAAATCACAAATCTTATTAGCTAAAATGGCAGTTTATGAACAAAACGAGCAAGCCTATGTAGCTGATATAGAGCAAGCTTTAGCATTGATAAAAGGTTACTACAATCCAGAAACTCATGCCTTTAAGGCTAATATAGAGACTTTGGAAACCTTAAAAACTACTCCAATATCAGTACAAAGTCCGAGTACTTTAGAAAGCTATAATTTATTTGACAAATATGCTCGTCAAATTTTGCGCTTCAATACTCCTGACATGCAGACTGTTGCAGAAGAATAAGGAGACATTAACATGTTAAAAATTCTTCTTGGTCTATTGATTGCCTGTGGTGCCATAATTGTTGGTCCTTTATTAGCTGATAAACAAGGATTTGTACATATTTCTTTTGGTAACTACATCATTGAAGCCTCAGTGACTACCACTGTTATCATTTTGTTAGTTACTATTGTTCTTGTACATGTATTTTGGAATTTAATCAAAAGCATCTTCGGTATGCCAGGAGGCACTGCCCGCTGGTTTAAAGCCCATAACGAGAAAAAAGCTTTAAGCCGTCAAGATATGGCCTATATAGCCTATGCCAAAGGAGACTTTAAAAAAGCTCTAGATTTAATCACAAAATCAGCTCCTTTAGAAAAACTCCCTATCAATGCTCTCTTAGTTTCTGCTAAGTCTGCTTTCAATATCGGCGAATTTGATTACACCCGAAAGGCTTTAGATGAAGCCCAAAAACGTGGCCCTGAATGCCAAATGGCCACCACTGTAATCCGTGCAAAACTTAACTTAAAGGTTAATAATCCTAACGCAGCTTTAGAATATTTAGATAAATTAAATCCTAAATGTCGTAATACCTTAATTTATAAGCTCTATTACGATTGCTATAAAGCTAAGACTGATATTGAAAAACTCTATGGAGTTGCTTCTAATTTAGTAAAGGGCAAACTCATTACTGAAGAAGATTGCCGTGAAATCTTTTGTAATTATTATGAGGACCGTTTACAAAAAGCTCAAAATGCAGAAGATATGAACGATGTTTATAAGCTTTTAAATAAAAAAGATCGCCTCAATTCTCGTTTTGTCGCCCCTTATATCCATAAGCTTATAGCTTTAAATATTCTTGATAGAGCTAACTCTTTAAGCTTAAATTTCTTAAAGCATAATGACGATAGTGAGTTCTTAGAGAGTATTGCTAAATGGGATGTTGCTATGCCGGAAGTTTTAAAATTCTTGCAAAAGCAAGTTTCTCATCAAGCAATTGCTGCTGAAGATAATTTACCTCTTATTAAAGCTTTAGCTAATTTAGAGATGAAACAAGATCTTCTGCAAGAGGCTTTAGAAGACTATAAGAAAGCTCTAAAGTTACAGTCAAGCCCGGATATCTATGCAAAAATTGGCCAAATTTTATCAATGCAACAAAATTATACTGAAGCTACAGAATATTTTTCTAAAGCTTACAGTATTTCTGAGGATAAAGCCGCTTCAAAGGTAGTTTCTGACATTAAGACAGATTCTGATCCTGTAGAAGAAGCTCTTAATGATAAAAAGTTGCTAAATTAGTCCCAATTAAAAATAAGACCTAATTTCGCTCTGACCCCAGTAAGTTGAATAATTTATTGGGGTCACTATATTTTTATAGCCATGTCTTTTTTATACATTCTACCCTAATTATTATTTCTTAATTTTTATTAATTTTTCTTTATTTTTATAGTCTTATGGCTTCTGCATAAAAACTCTACTTAAAGCAAATACAGCTAAATAATATAAAAACATTATTTAGATACTTTAATACTTTATTAAAACTCGCTACAAGATTGTAGTTAAAAAGCAAAGGATAAATAATAGATAAGATTTTATAGAGGATCCCCCTAGTTTTTTACCTAGGGAGATTAAAATTAGGAATTATCTTAATAATTGCTGATAAGCGGTATTAGCTGTTACCTCTTCATATGGATAACCGACTTTCTTGATAAAGTCCATAATACCTTCTTCATGCTCAGCTAAATTGAAACCACATAAAACAGAGCAAAATTCCAAACCAGTAATACGGAAATGGAAAAGTGTAATGCTATAAGAATCACCTAAAGTTTCTAAGAAACGCACTAAAGCGTTAGAGGTTGCAGGAAATTCAAATAAGAATAATTTTTCATTAAGCTTACGATTAGGATGTCCTCCAACCATGTAACGCACATGATCCTTAGCAATACCATCATCAGTTAAATCAGTGACTAAATAACCACTTTTCTTTAAAGACTTAGATATTTCATTTAACTCTTTCTTGCCTTCAGATAACTCTACAGAAGCAAACACACGTGCGCGATCATCTGCACTATAACGATAGCTAAATTCTGTTACAGTTCTTGACCCAATTGCTTTGGTAAAGTTCAAGAAAGCGCCTCGAGCTTCAGGAATTTCAACAGATAAAATACCTTCCGTCATCTCACCGACATCACAACGTTCAGCAACCATACGTAAAGTATGGAACTTAACATTTGCTCCCGAAAGAATAGCCACATGATTGCCAGAATGGATATTATGCTCACGTACATATTTTTTAAGACCTGCTAGAGATAAAGCTCCACTAGGCTCTGCAATTGCGCGAGTATCATCAAAAATATCCTTCATAGCAGCACAAATTTCATCATTTGAACAAGTAACAATATCATCAAGATACTTACTTAATACTCTGAAGGTCTCGCTTCCTGCTTTGCGTACTGCAACACCATCTGCAAAATGAGAAACATAGCCTATATCTACAGGTTTACCTGCACGCAAAGCAGCCTGCATACTAGCACTACCTTCAGCCTCAACACCAATAACACGGACATCAGGAAGCAGAGTCTTAATATAAACGGCAATACCAGCAGCAAGTCCGCCACCACCTATCTGTACATAAATAGTGTCGATATCATCAAGCTGACCTATGATTTCATGGGCAATTGTTCCCTGACCTGCAATTACATCAGGATCATCAAAAGGAGGAATCATGGTCATAGATTTTTTCTTTGAAAGAGACTGTGCATAAGCATAAGACTCATCAAAACTATCACCATATAAAACAACCTCTGCACCATAATGACGAACAGCGTCTACTTTAAGATCTGGTGTAGAAGTAGGCATCACAATAACAGCTTTAATACCTAACTTTTGCGCAGATAAGGCTACACCCTGAGCATGGTTACCTGCTGAGGCTGTTACAATACCAGCTTTTAACTGACCTTCAGTCAGGTTTTTGATCATGTTATAAGCGCCACGAAGCTTAAAAGAATGGATCTTCTGATAATCTTCACGCTTTAAATGAACATTAACCCCTAAACGCTCAGATAAGGTATCTAAATGTTGTAGTGGAGTTACTCTGACTAAATCATAAATACGAGCCAGGAGTATCTTTTGCATATACCCCTGAGCATCAAGTAATTTTTCAGCCATGACTATAAACCTTCTAACTTAGAACGATCACGAACACCACCCTTATCGGCACTAGAAGCTAATTTACCAAAAGCTTTCAATGCAAATGAGATCTCACGATCACGATGCTTAGGTTGCCAAGCCTTCTTACCTAAAGCCTCCATAGCCTCTCGACGTTTAGCTAATTCCTCATCGCTAACACACATTTTTATAGTACGGTTAGGAATATCAATTTGGATCATATCGTTCTCTTCCAAAAGACCGATATTACCACCGTTAGCTGCCTCAGGAGAAACGTGTCCAATAGACAGACCTGATGAACCACCAGAGAAACGACCATCAGTAATCAAGGCACATTGTTTACCTAAACCTACAGATTTAATATAGGATGTAGGGTAAAGCATCTCTTGCATGCCTGGACCACCACGGGGGCCTTCATAACGAACAATAACAACATCGCCGGCTTTAACTTTACCGCCTAAAATACCCTCAACAGCCTCTTCTTGGCTTTCAAAAATACGAGCTGGTCCAACAAATTTTAAAATGGACTCATCAACGCCTGCAGTCTTAACGATACAACCATTTTCTGCCAAATTACCGTATAAAACAGCTAAACCGCCATCTTTAGAATAAGCATGTTCAAAGTCATGAATACAACCAGAGGTTCTATCTATATCAAGCTTTTCAGCATAAGTACTCTGAGAGAAAGCCTCAATATTGTAACGACCAGCAGCACAAGATTTATAGAACTTTAAAACGTCCTCATCAGTAGTAGTCTTGATATTATACTTATCAATCTGCTCACCAATATTCATGCCTAAAACAGTACGGCTCTGCTCATGAATTAAACCATTTTTCTTAAGCTCCGCCATGATATTCATAATGCCACCAGCATTATGCAAATCTTCCATATGCCACTCGTGGGTAGAAGGAGACATCTTACAGATATGAGGGATATGACGAGAAAGTCTATCAATATCCTTCATAGTGAAGTCTACGCCTGCTTCTTGTGCTACAGCTAAGATGTGCAACACAGTATTAGTAGAACCGCCCATAGCGATATCTAAGTTCATAGCATTTTCAAAGGTATCTTTAGTAGCAATGGAACGTGGTAATACAGAAGCATCACCGTTTTCATAATAGGCTTTTGCCATTTCTACAATACGATGAGCAGCTTTAACGAACAAGTTGCGACGCTCAGAATGAGTAGCAACTAAAGAACCATTACCAGGTAAAGATAAACCTAAAGCTTCGGTTAAAGAATTCATAGAGTTAGCAGTGAACATACCTGAACAAGAGCCACAGGTAGGGCAAGCTGCAGATTCAACAGCATTTACCTCTTCATCACTAACATTAGGCTCTGCTGAAACAATCATTGCGTCAATTAAGTCAACCTTGTAATCACAGCCTTTCATACGACCTGCTTCCATAGGACCACCGGAAACAAAAATGGTCGGAATATTTAAACGCATAGCTGCCATTAACATACCCGGTGTGACTTTATCGCAATTAGAAATACAGACTAAGGCATCAGCTTTATGAGCATTAGTCATATATTCAACGGAATCGGCAATAATATCGCGACTAGGTAATGAATAAAGCATACCAGTATGCCCCATAGCGATACCATCATCTACAGCTATGGTATTAAATTCCTTAGCAATACCACCAGCCTTTTCAATTTCTTTTACAACTAACTGTCCAATATCATGTAAATGTACGTGACCTGGAACAAACTGAGTAAAGGAATTAGCAACAGCAATAATAGGTTTACCAAAATCACCATCCTTAACACCAGTAGCTTTCCATAAAGCACGGGCTCCGGCCATAATTTTGCCTTCGTAGGTTACCTTTGAACGATAATTATTTGACATATAAAAGAATCCTTTTTTTAAATAAAAACCCACTGCTTTTAGACAAGTAGTGGGTCTTGGTAATCAATTATTGGTAAAAATTATTTTACCGGGGTGAGCCAGCCGTACTTGTCCTCAACATTGCCTTTAACAACGTCAAAGAAAGCGTTTTGTAATCTCTCAGTTACAGGGCCTCTATGACCTGGACCTACATCAATACCGTCTACAGAGGCAATCGGAGTGATTTCAGCTGCAGTACCAGAGAAGAAGATCTCATCTGCAAGATATACCATCTCACGCGGAATTGGCTGTTGACGAACCTCATAACCTAGATCTTTAGCGATGGTAATAATAGAGTCACGAGTAATGCCTGGTAATAAACCAGAAGTAAACGGAGCAGTATAAATAACATTGTCTTTAACTAAGAAGACATTTTCACCAGAACCTTCAGAGATATAACCATTGAAGTCTAAAGCAATAGCCTCAGTATAGCCATTGTTAGTGCACTCATTAGCAATCAAAATAGAAGATAAGTAGTTACCTGCAGCTTTAGCTTCTGTAGGGATGGTATCTGGAGCTAAACGACGCCAAGATGAAACACAAACCTTAACACCTTTCTTAAGGCCTTCTTCACCTAAATAAGCACCCCAAGGCATAGCACAAACCATGGCCTCAGCAGTAGAGCCCTTCGGGAACTTAACGCCTAAACCAACAGCACCCATGAAGATTAAAGGACGAATATAGCCATAGTCCAAACCATTTTCGGAAATAACCTTCTTACAAGCATCCATCATTTCTTCCTTAGTTTGAGCGACAGGGAAGCGATAGATACGAGCAGAGTTAAATAAACGATCAATGTGCTCCTTTAAGCGGAAAATCTGCGGACCTTGCTTAGTAGAATAAGCACGGATACCCTCAAATACAGCTGAACCGTAATGTAAAGCATGAGCTGTAACATGAACAGTTGCCTGCTCCCATGGAACCATCTTTCCGTTAAACCAAATGTACTTGGTATTCTCGGCCATTTTTTTAACCTCAATTACAATTAAATAATTCTGTATCAAAGATCGGTAAAAAACCGATAACTACTCTTTTTAACTAAAGAGAGAGTAGCACTTAATCTGTACTGATTACTGTGAACTACTTCGTCACTTTGTTGTGTTGTTTTGATTATATATCAAAAAATGGAACACATAACATGTTATGTTCTAAATTTTGAAAAAATCATAAAGTATAAAAAATTGGTAAAATATATTTACTTAAAATTTGTTCCTCTACTTTTACTTCAGGGATATACTCATGTTGGCTTTTTTACCTATGCCACTTTTGTTCATTATCAATATTATATTGATTCCGGCGAACTCTATAATTATTGCCATTCCTATTATGTTATTGGGAATAGTGCGCTTTATTCTTCCTTTCAATGCAATAATTATTTTTATTGAAAAATGTAATTATTACCTCTACAAGCTCTGGGTATTTAACAACCGCTTGATTATTGCTTTGACTAACAATATCAAATGGCATATAGAAGGCGATGAGATTTTAGCTACTAACAAATCATGTATTGTCATCTCTAACCATCTAAGCTGGGTAGATATTTTATTCATAGGCATGATCTATCACGGCAAAATACCTATTACTAAATTTTTCATGAAGCATTCCCTTATTTATATTCCTTTTGTAGGTTTAGCTTGTTATGCCTTAGGTATGCCTTTTTTACGCCGTTATAGCCGCGAGCAATTATTAAAAAATCCTGCTCTGCGTAAAACTGATTTAGATACCACCAGAAAAGCCTGTCAGCGCCTAGCAACATCACCTACAGCTTTAATCAACTTTCTTGAGGGTACACGTTATTCTGAAGAAAAAGCTCAACTTGCAAAATCACCTTATAAGCATTTAATGCCTCCTAAAGCCGCATCTTTTGCCTTAGCCTTAGGACAAATTGCCGATAAAATTGATTATATCTATAACACCACTCTCTTTTATCCTGACAATCAGCATAAGGCTTTTATTGATTTGCTTAAAGGTCGCATGCATAACGTTTACGTTAATATCGAGATCATTAAATCTTCAGAAAATCTAAGTGGAGATTATTTAACCGATAAGGAATATAAACATCGCATGACCATGATGGCTCGAGATCTTTGGGATAAAAAAGATAGCCTTCTTGATAAGTGGCACCAAAAGATTACAAATAAAAATCAGTAAACAAAAACAAACCCTGTAGAAATTGCTCCTACAGGGTTATAAAAAAAATTGAATTTTTTAAGGAAGAGTTAATAAATAATCAATTAAGCTATTAAAGTCTTCAACACTTTCTATATGATCAAGCTTAGCTAAATATTTACCATTGATTAAAATTTCTGGTACAGCTTCAATTCCAGATTTCTCTGTCCATTTATTATACTCAGCAACTAAAGCTACTGTAGGAAAGGCGCTTAACTCTTTTTGGTATAGATTTTCAGGAACACCTAAACTTTTAAAAATTTCGACAAAATCTTGATTGCTTCTAGGAATCTCATTTTTTTCATGAATATTTTTAAATAAAGTTAAATTAAACTCATCCTCTATTCCTAAAATCTTAGCTGCAGCATAAGCAGAAACAGATTTTTCTCCCATAGTTCCTCCTAAAAGTCCCACAGGATTTCTTATAAGTTCAGCTCTACCTTTTACATGCTCTGCTAATTCTTCAAACACTCCTTGCATGCCAAAACAATGACCACACCAATAAGAATAGAATTCGCGAATTTCATTTTTATCAGTACGTGTCTGAGTTGTAATCACATAATCTCTTCCTTCTACAAACTTAGCTTCTGTTGTGGCAAAAGATGAATGTGAAATTAACAATAAAATGGTTGCAACCAAAGCAACTACATATTGTTTAAAAAAACGCATTAACATCAGTTATTATCCTTTAACATTATTGCTGATATATCTTTATTCCACCAAGAAACTCTGGTACTCAATTCCTCTGGTGAACGCCTAAGTCTAGGTACATTTTTGCTTATAATTGTAAATAATAAACGCAAGCTCCAATTATATTTGACACAAAGATTACTCAATACCAGTAAAAGTTTGACCTGACGGCGACTTATTTTAATGCTCAATAAAGATTGTTGATTGTTTTTGCTTATTTTTTTCAATGTTGCTGTAGCCATTAAAATATTTACATAGCAAAATCGCCTAATACCAATTTCACATAAAGGTATCTTACAGATAAAATCTAAAGCATCGTCTAGATGTCCTTGACACAAAGAGATATATTCTTGTTCTATGCTCTTGGAATCTTTATTTTGTGGCAAAAAACTTACCTGTCGTTCAGCATCAATGGAGCGATCTTTTAGAATATTAGTAAGCTGCAAGCCCTCCCCAAAACTTACAGCTAAAGACATTAGAGCTTGCCTATCAATATTATGGTTGTGTTCAGAGAATAACGCTGCTAATAACTCCCCAACTACTCCGGCAACAAAATAACAATAATTGTCTACATCGTGACGCTGTTTAATTTTAAAACCATCTAAACTTTTAGCCATACCAAAGGCTAAAATACTGACACCCTTGCCTAAAATTTGTCTGATTTTAGCAGGATAAGAAACTGTACGCCCCACTACAGATAACATATCATCTATAAGTTTACGCTCAGCACTAATTGCCCCTTGTGTAAGTTCTAGTGCTTTATGATGTAAAGATAAAAGCTCCAACTCATCTGTAAAATTTGTCAATGCAAATTGAGCAAATGATTTAAGCCATGAAATTTTATGACTTGCGGGAGTTTTAGGATCATCTTCAACGGTATCAGCAATACGACAAAGCAAATAAGCATTTGCAATATAATCCTCTAAAGGATCTGGGAGCATCGGAATAGTTAAGGCAAAACTTCTTGATACTCCTAAAAGATGTTCCATCTGTAACTGCCGGTCAATTTTCACTCTTTTTTACCCTTATATCTTATATGCTCAATCACTCAATCCTAACACTAGCTCCTAAAATATCAAGCAATCGGATCTAGCTTTTTTTATAAAAAAAGAGAACAAAGTTCACTTTATACCCATCTAAATTTGATGTAATTTAAAATCAGTTATAAATAATATTTTTTGTTTGGTGATTTATGAAAGAAACAAATACAGCAAAAATCCCTTCTGGGAATTTACTCCTCAGAACTTTAGCTATGCCAGGTGATACCAATCCTGCGGGTGATATCTTTGGTGGCTGGATTATGTCTCAAATGGATATTGCCGGAGCAATCTTAGCAAGAGAAATTGCTTGCGGTCGTATTGTTACTGTAGCTGTCGATGCCATGTCCTTTATTCACCCTGTAAGTGTAGGAGACGTTGTTTGCTGTTACGGTAGATGCTCCCACCTAGGACATACTTCTTTAAAAATCGAGCTTGAGATTTGGGTAAAAAATCTCACTGAAAGTGATAATCACGAACGAGTTGAAAGAAGTATAGTTACTAAAGGATCTTTTACATATGTAGCTGTCGATCGTTATGGCAAACCTCGCCCACTACCTCCAACTGCAGAACATGTCGCTAAATATGGCATTGATGCTGCAAGTATTGGCCTAAACCCTGACGGGAGCGTGCGAACCTATTAAATCGACAGTAAAATGACTTAGCTCTCTTAAGGTCATATCCACATAAAAAGGGAAGCGATCTACGATATCTTCAGAAAAAGCTGTTCTTAAAGTATGAATATATCCTGTCATAAAAACCATCAAATAATCAGCAGCTGCTTGAACATCTAAATTAGCTGGCAGTTGCCCTTTACGAATACAATTTTTCAAGATATCTACAAAAGTACGCCGTCTAAATTCAACTAACTCCATAAAACGTTGGCGCAATTCATCATCACCAACCATGCCACGAATAATATTTCCAAATAGAACAAAGAAACTTGAACGGAAGAATTGAATGCTTTTTTCATCGGAATGGGAAAGCATCCACGAACGTAAACACTCTAATGGATTATTTTCCTCAATTTTCGTGCCATTTACTAAAGATGTACTTGATAATAACTCCCGATCGGTACGATTGCATAACTCTAACAATAAATCTCGCTTATCATCAAAATGCCAATAAATAGCACCTCGAGTTACACCAGCATATTTTGCAATATCAGATAAACTAGTGCGCTCAAAACCACGGCGAGAAAATAAACGTAAAGCCGAATCTAATATTGCTTTGCGCGTCTTTTGAGCATCATCGTGAGAGTGTCGAGCCACAATCAATCTCCTAATTTACTTAAAATTTTTCTAAATTTTAACACATACAACCAAACATGTATGTATGTTTATACAACAAAAAGCTATAATAAACAAAACATACTGCACAGATAATGATTTTCTGTTTAGTATAAAATTTTTGTGTTTTAACTATAATTACAAGCACTTGTTAAATTACAACTAAATATTTTGACCTAAATTGCCAAATTGCGCTTTAGTTTAAAAATTTATATTCCTTGCACTTCCGCAATTAGAAGGACTTCTTATGTCTTTATTCAAAAAAAAACTTATAGTCCCCTGTGCCCTTGCATTGGCCTTAAGTCTTAGCGCTTGTGAAAAACAACAAGCTGCTCCTCAGCAAACTGCAATGCCTGTTGATGTTTTTGAGGTTTCAACTCTTGATGTTCCTGTAATCTCTCATCTCACCGGTCGCGCTAATGCTACTCGTAAAGCCGAAGTTAGACCTCAGGTTTCTGGAATTTTGCAAAAGCGCCTCTTTACTGAAGGCTCCACCATCAAACAAGGCGATCAGTTATATCAAATCGATCCTGCTGTTTACGAGGCCAATGTTGCCTCAGCTCAGGCATCTTTAAGCTCAGCTAAAGCTACTGAACATAGTGCAAAACTCAAAGCTTCTCGTTATGCAAGTTTGCTTGAAAAACGCGCTGTAAGTAAGCAAGATTATGATGATGCTCAGGCTGCTTATTTAACAGCAAAAGCTTCCGTAGAGTCTGCTCAAGCTGCTTTGCGTACAGCTAATATTAACTTAGCTTATACAAAGGTTTATGCTCCGATTTCTGGAACTATCAGTAGATCTAATATCACCGAGGGAGCTTTAGTTTCTGCAGGACAGACAACAGCAATGACCACTATTCAACAATTAGATCCTATCTATGTTGATTTGGGACAAACTGTTGAAGACCATATGCAATTACGCAAAAAAATGGCTGAAGGTAAATTGCAAAGCAAAGATGGTAAACCTACAGTAGATATTTTCTTTGCTGATGGTAGCCGTTATCCTTTACAAGGTGCTTTAGAATTTGCTGAAATTTCTGTTGATGAATCTACAGGAATGGTTAATGTTCGTGCTTTAGTACCAAACCCAGATCATGTGATTTTACCTGGTATGTTCTTACGCGGTGATATCAATGAAGGTGTAACCCCTAACGCCACTATTATTATTGCCTCTGGTGTTCAGCGTGAAGCTAATGGTGTCACCTATGTTTATGCTGTAAATGAACAAAATACAGTTGAACGTATCAATGTTACTTTAGGAACTCAGTTTGAAAACTATTATGTTGTTACTGATGGATTAGCTCCAGGAGCTAAAGTCATTACTAGCAATATTCAAAAAATTCGTACTGGCGCTTCTGTGCAAATTGCAACTACAACAACTGCAGATAAAAACGCTACTGCTACAAAACAATAATTGACGGAGAGTTAAACTCATGGCTCGTTTCTTTATCGAACGCCCTATTTTTGCGTGGGTAATCGCCATCGTCATCATGTTAGCTGGAGCCTTGGCGGTTTGGACTTTGCCGATTTCGCAATATCCTACTATCGCACCGCCATCAGTCTCTATTAAGTCCTCTTATCCGGGTGCTGACGCCTCTACAGTTGAGCGTTCCGTAACTCAGATTATTGAGCAAAACATGACTGGCCTTGATGGTTATATGTATATGTCAGCAAGCTCTGACTCATATGGTAACTCAACTATTAACATCACCTTTGAACCTGGAACTGATCCTGATATTGCTCAGGTTCAGGTTCAAAATAAGATGCAACAGACTCAGTCTCAGTTACCGACATCTGTTCAGGAAAATGGTGTTGACGTTTCTAAATCTACAGATGCTTTCTTATTGGTTGTATCTTTAGTCTCAAAAGATGATCAACATACCAATTATGAAATTTCTGACTTCTTAGAAAGTACTGTTAAAGAGCCTTTATCTCGTGTTGCAGGAGTTGGTTCTCTAACTGTTTTCGGCTCTGAATATGCTATGCGTATCTGGGTTGACCCACAAAAGCTTGCTAATTTGAAAATTTCCGCAAACGAAATCGCTGCTGCCATTAAAGCCCAAAACGCACAGGTAACCTATGGTTCCTTAGGCGGAACTCCAGCCATGCCTGGACAAATGTATGCCTATACCATTACCGGTCAAAAACGTTTAGAAAATGTTAAGCAATTTGAAAACATTCTCTTACGTGTAAACCCCGATGGTACAAAAGTTAGACTTAAAGATGTTGCTCGCATTGAGTTAGGAGCAGAAACTTATAACTTCAATGGCCGTTATAACGGTCTTGCCGCCTCTGGTATTGCTATTAACCTATCTTCAGGTGCTAATGCCCTAGATACTGCCAAAAATGTTAAAGCTTTAATTAACGATTTACAGCCTTACTTCCCTGAATGGGTTGAGCTTGTATATCCTTACGATACTACTGAATTTATTGATGTATCAATTAACGAAGTTTTCCACACCTTAATTGAAGCTGTGGTCTTAGTTATTTTGATTATGTATTTGTTCTTACAGAACTTCAGAGCTACTTTAATTCCTTCTATCACAGTCCCTGTTGTGCTTTTAGGAACATTTGCCATCATGTCAGCTTTGGGCTTCTCAATTAACACCTTAACTATGTTCGGTTTAGTGTTAGCGATCGGCCTATTAGTAGATGATGCTATTGTGGTAGTAGAAAACGTTGAGCGTATTTTAAAGGAACACCCAGAGCTTACACCTAAACAAGCTACCATTATTTCTATGGAAGAAATCACAGGTGCCCTAATTGGTATTGCTTTAGTACTCTCTGCTGTATTTATTCCAATGGCCTTCTTTGGAGGCTCTACTGGTATTATTTATCGTCAATTCTCTATCACCATTGTTTCTGCTATGGTGCTATCTGTTCTTATCGCTATTATCTTGACCCCTGCACTTTGTGCTTCCATGCTCAAAAATCATAGCGACGAACAACCTGAGAATAAGACTCTCTTTAGCAAGATCAATAATATTTTTGATAAACTCTGGACTCCTGTGCGCAAAGTTTTAGTATGGTGGAATTTATTCTTTGAATTTACCTCTAATGCTTATCAAGCACATGTACGTAAAATTGTCCACAAAATCAAAAGACATTTATTTTATTATGTAGTTATCTGTTTAGCTTTAGGCTTCTGTTTTGTCCGTATCCCCAGCTCATTCCTTCCTACTGAAGATCAGGGTGTATTGTTGACTATGGCAAACTTGCCAGCAGGATCCACTAGAGAAAAAACAGATTTAGTTTTAGATAAAATCAAAGATTACTTCTTAACCTCTGAAAAAGAGAATGTAGAGAGTATCTTAACTGTATCCGGCTTTTCTTTTGCAGGACAAGGTCAAAACATGGGTATGGGTTTTATCAAGATGAAAGACTGGTCTGAGCGTCAACGTCCAGATCAACATGTTGATAATATTGCCAACCGTTCAATTATGCCTTTATTAGGTATCCGTGAAGGTTTAGCCTATGCATTTAATATTCCTGCTATTCCAGAATTAGGTACAGCTTCTGGATTTGATCTTTATTTACAAGACGTAGCAGGTGCTGGTCATGATGCTTTAATAAAAGCTCGTAATGACTATATTTATGCAGCCCAAAAATCGCCTCTTTTAACTCAAGTACGTGTTAATGGTCAGGATGATAGCCCGCAGCTTAAATTAAATATTGACTATGAAAAAGCTATGTCTTTAGGCTTAACTGTCTCTGATATCAATACAACCTTATCTACAGCTTGGGGTTCTGCTTATGTAGATAACTTTATGGATAGAAACCGTATTAAGAAAGTTTATGTCCAAGCTGAAGCTAATTCACGTATGAGTGAAAATGATCTGCATAAATGGTATGTAAAGAACAATCTTGGAGAAATGGTTCCTTTTAGCGCCTTTGCTACTACAGAGTGGACCTACGGTGCACCAAGTTTACAACGCTTCAATGGTGTCCCGGCTGTTAACATCCAAGGTTCTGCTGCCCCAGGAGTCTCTTCAGGTGAAGCTATGGCAGAGATGCAACGTATTGCTGATGAGGTTTTACCTTTAGGTTACTCTATTTCCTGGAATGGTGCTTCATATCAGGAAAAGCTAGCCGGTGATCAGGGACCTATGCTATATACAGTATCGTTATTGATCGTATTCTTATCATTAGCCGCTCTTTATGAAAGTTGGTCAATTCCATTTGCTGTAATGTTAGTAGTACCATTAGGTATCATTGGCGCTGTTTTAGCTGCACTCTTAACACAATATGTACCAGTAAGAACTGTACTATCAAATGACGTTTACTTCCAAGTAGGTCTATTGACAACAGTTGGTCTATCAGCGAAGAATGCTATTTTGATCGTAGAATTTGCTAAGGAACTTTATGACAGAGGAATGCGTTTAACTGATGCTGTAGTACAAGCATCACGACTTCGTTTCCGTCCAATTTTAATGACCTCCTTAGCCTTTATTTTGGGCGTATTACCACTAGCATTAAGCTCTGGTGCCGGTGCTGCTGGACGTAACGAAATTGGTATTTGCGTAATCGGCGGAATGATAACTGCCACCGTATTGGCCATTTTCTTCGTGCCGATCTTCTTCGTACTTATCATGAGATATTTCACTAAGTACATTCCGGCTGAAGAAAAAGCTAAGATTGCCGCTGAGCAACAAGCAAAGATCGATGCCATTACTAAGGCTAAAGGTAAAGCATAAATCTTTTTTCTATGATTAGATAAAATAAAAAGCTGGATCGCATAGTAGAATGATCCAGCTTTTTTTACATTTTAATTTATTAAGCTAATTTTTACTTAATAAATATTTTTGATTTTCTCCCCTTGCTAAAGCAAGGGGATTTATACTGCTTAGTATTACTAACTCTCTTCA
>URKL01000004.1 GCA_900548485.1 uncultured Succinatimonas sp. | reverse complement strand
ATAACTGAAGGGGTGGATCGCTTGATGTATGTTCTGAAGAAGTATGGTTATAAGATTGCTATCCTTTCGGGAGGTTTCACCTACTTTGGACAGTATTTGCAGAAGAAATACGGTGTTGATTATGTATATGCCAATGAACTTGAGATTGTAGACGGCAAGCTGACGGGGCGTTATTTGGGAGATGTGGTAGATGGAAAGCGTAAAGCGGAACTGCTGCGATTGATCGCTCAGGTAGAAAAAGTAGATATCGCTCAAACCATTGCTGTTGGGGATGGAGCTAATGATCTTCCTATGTTGGGAGTTGCCGGTCTTGGCATTGCCTTTCATGCAAAACCCAAAGTTGTGGCCAATGCCAAACAATCTATTAATACGATTGGGCTTGATGGCGTACTTTACTTCCTGGGATTTAAGGACTCTTATTTGAATATGTAAGAGTGGAAAGAATAAAAGAACCCGAAAAATTTGTACTACGTAGTGAATTTTCTATCTTTGCGAGCAAATAAAATAAACGATGAAGTTTTCCGAATTACAATTAAATGACAATGTACTTGAAGCACTCGACGCTATGCGTTTTGAGGAATGTACTCCTATACAAGAACAAGCGATCCCAGTAATACTCGAAGGTAGAGATTTAATCGCTGTAGCGCAGACAGGAACCGGTAAGACGGCTGCCTTTTTGTTGCCTATATTGAATAAATTGTCGGAAGGTGGACATCCGGAAGATGC
Organism: uncultured Succinatimonas sp.; assembly: GCA_900548485.1. Taxonomy (GTDB): domain Bacteria; phylum Pseudomonadota; class Gammaproteobacteria; order Enterobacterales; family Succinivibrionaceae; genus Succinivibrio. Next base: position 17,419 of record URKL01000004.1, on the reverse strand, counting down.
CATCAACTGTGTGATTATGTCACCTACCCGTGAACTGGCCCAACAAATAGATCAACAAATGGAGGGCTTCTCTTATTTTATGCCTGTTTCAAGTGTGGCTGTTTACGGAGGAAATGACGGAATACTTTTTGAGCAGCAGAAAAAAGGCTTGATGCTTGGTGCCGATGTGGTTATAGCTACACCGGGACGCCTGATTGCACATCTGAGTCTGGGATACGTTGATTTATCCCGGGTTTCTTATTTTATTCTTGATGAAGCAGACCGTATGCTTGATATGGGGTTCTACGAGGATATTATGCAGATCGTAAAATATTTGCCAAAAGAACGCCAGACGATTATGTTTTCCGCTACCATGCCAGCTAAGATTCAGCAATTGGCCAATACTATCCTGAATAACCCTGCTGAAGTCAAACTGGCCGTATCGAAACCTGCTGAAAAAATTGTTCAGGCTGCTTATGTCTGTTACGAAAATCAGAAATTGGGTATTGTAAGAAGCTTGTTTGCGGAAGAGGTGCCCGAAAGAGTTATCATTTTTGCATCTTCAAAGATAAAAGTAAAAGAAGTGGCAAAGGCGCTGAAAATGATGAAGTTGAATGTTGGAGAAATGCATTCTGATCTTGAGCAGGTACAGCGTGAATTTATTATGCATGAATTCAAATCGGGACGTATCAATATTTTGGTCGCTACAGACATTGTATCCAGAGGGATAGATATTGATGATATCCGGTTGGTGATTAATTTCGATGTTCCACATGACAGTGAAGATTATGTTCACCGCATCGGACGTACTGCACGTGCGAACAATGATGGAGTTGCCCTCACGTTTGTGAATGAGAAAGAACAAACTAATTTTAAGAATATCGAGAATTTCCTCGAAAAAGAAATTTATAAGATACCGGTACCGGCTGAATTGGGGGAAGCTCCTCAATATAATCCTCGTTCGTATACTAACGCAGGAAGAGGAGGAAGAAACTTCCGGAACGGAAATAGAAAAAATAATAACGGTGGACGTTCTACGGCACCCAGATCGGGCAGAAGATAAGCGTAAAGCTTTTCTGCCCTTTTTCTCTTAATACTCTTTTTACTATTTGTAATTCTTCGGTCAGGTCGGTTTATTTATATTTTGCAGCCGTTATATTTAGTTTTCCATCGAAACTGATGGTAAGATTCACAAGATTGCATACCGGACTTTCCGGAATACAGACGAGTGCTTGATAATGATAGCCTTTGCGGTCAATTCCTGTAAAATTCATATCAGATAGAATGGCCTGTTGCAGAAAATCTGTTGGAATTACATCTACAAACATTTGCTTGGTAATGTCCTTGGCATATAAACTTTTTTTGCCTTCATACACACATATATGCATTACATTGTCATAGTAAATATTGTCCATACTGATACCATCTTCCGAATAAGTTGTTTTCACTACTTTCATTTGTGAGGGGTTGATGTATACATAGGCTCTGTAGCGGACGCCATCGAACATTACCACACTGTCCTTCTTAGTGACTTCTGTATAGGTCGGAATAATTTCAACCGACTTAAAGGAGAATGCCAATGTATCATTAGGATCTTCCGACTTATGGAGCTTGATAATATTATCAGCCAGAGAATGGAACCAAAAAGAATATTCACTCTGCTTGTCAATTTGATAGTGGGTTACGTCTTTGCCATAGGTATAGAGCGTGTCTTTTAGGATTTTGAAATAAACCGGAGCACTTTGAGCATCGGAATAATAAATCGTATCTCCTATTATGCGCATCAAGGGAGTTTCAGTTTCATCATCAAGCCAAATGCCTTGGAGAATCTCTTTGGCCTTGGGGTCTTCATTTTCTTCAGAGGGCTGTTGTCCTTTGCCATTATTGCATGCTACGAATAAGACCGTCAGTAACAATGTTGCAATGTACTTTATCATCTGTTTAATTTTGTGCAAAATTACTCATTTATATCGATAAAGATATGAAAAAAGAGCTGAAAAGTAAATTGGGGGTTACAAAAAAACTCTTAACTTTTCAGCTCTGTTATCAAGTTTGTGAGGATGCGGTGGTATAAGGTATTATTTGCCGATACAATGGTAAATAAAACCCTGTTCTTCCATTTCTTTTTTATCATAAATGTTACGTCCGTCCATGACTACCTGTTGTGACATTGTTTTTTTCACAACGGCCCACGAAGGCAGACGAAATTCTTTCCATTCGGTTACCAGCATCAAAGCATCAGCATCCAAAACCGCATCATACATGTCGCGTGCATAGTATATGGTTTCGCCGATTCGTCTTTTACATTCATTTGCTGCTGCGGGATCATAGGCGCGTACTTTGCAGCCGGCTTTCAGCAGTTTGTCAATTAGGACCAATGCAGGTGCTTCGCGCATGTCATCTGTTTCCGGTTTGAATGCCAATCCCCACAATGCAACTGTTTTACCTTCCAGATTTCCATTATATTGTTTTACCAGTTTGTCGAATAACAGGCTTTTCTGATTTTCGTTCACTTCTTCTACTGCCTGCAACACACGCATCTGATATCCATTCTGTTCTGCTGTCTTTATCAAAGCTTTTACGTCTTTGGGGAAACATGACCCACCATAACCAATGCCTGGATAAAGGAACTTACGTCCGATACGGGTATCCGAACCGATACCGCTACGCACCATATTTACATCAGCTCCTACTAACTCACACAGATTAGCGATGTCGTTCATGAAACTGATACGAGTAGCCAACATTGAGTTTGCGGCATATTTGGTCATTTCGGCAGAGGGAATATCCATGAATATCACGCGGAAATTATTTAGCATGAATGGCTTATATAGCTTAGTCATTAATTTTTCTGCACGTTCCGATTCCACACCGATTACAACACGGTCAGGACTCATAAAGTCATTGACTGCATTACCCTCTTTCAGAAACTCAGGATTGGAAGCTACATCAAATTCTATTTTGGCACCCCGTTTGTCTAATTCTTCCTGAATAGCATTACGAACTTTGCATGCTGTACCTACAGGTACGGTACTTTTGGTGACTACAAGTTTGTATTTCTTCATGTTTTGTCCAATGGTACGTGCCACAGCGAGTACATAACTCAAATCAGCACTTCCATCTTCATCAGGTGGGGTTCCGACAGCAGAGAACACTACTTCTACATCATCCAGGCAACTTTCCAGTGAAGTCGTAAACTTTAGTCGACCGGCTTTGGTATTGCGGATGACCATTTCTTCCAATCCATTTTCATAAATGGGGATAATCCCCTTTTTAAGCGCCTCTATTTTTTCGCTGTTGGTGTCAACACAAGTAACATCCACGCCAATTTCCGCAAAACAGGTTCCTGTGACCAAACCTACGTATCCGGTTCCGACAATTGCAATTTTCATGTTCTTTTATTTATTGAGGGTTTCTATTCAAAATATTCTGCTTCCCGAAAGGCTCCTGCCTGCTTGTCTTTCTCTGACATGACAAGTTGAGAATCGGCAATAGGCCAGTCGATAGCCAATGCCGGATCATTGTATAGGATAGAAGCCTCAGATTGGGGGGCATATATATTATCTACCTTATAAGTAAAGATAGCTATTTCGCTTTTCACTAAAAATCCATGGGCAAACCCACGGGGAATAAAAAGCTGGCGTTTATTTTCGTCGCTTAACAATACGCTGATATGCTTTCCAAATGTAGGTGATGACTTTCTTAAATCGACAGCCACATCCAGCACTTCACCTTTGATGACACGCACTAGTTTGGCTTGGCTATAGGCTCCTTTTTGATAATGGAGTCCGCGTAACGTGCCGAATGAAGATTGAGATTCATTATCTTGTATAAAATTTATCTGTCCGATAGTAGCATCAAATTCCTGTTGCTTGAATGCTTCCATGAAATATCCGCGCGGATCGAAAAAAATCTTCGGTTCAATGATCCACACACCATCTATTTCTGTTTGTATATAATTCATTCGTTTCTGATGATATTATTAAGTAGCGCAAAAGTAGGCATTTTTTCTAATATGACAGTTATAGATGGCTAAGAAAGGAAGCCGGCGTTTAGCATTTGTTAATAATAAAATGTGCGGTTTTATGGCATATCTTGAATTAATCAGTTAATTTTGCACACATGATTGAATTGGCACAGCATATTGAAGTATTATTATTAGAGAATGATTGTGTGATCGTTCCCGGTTTTGGTGGATTTATAGCTCACTACGCTCCTGCTATGAGAGTGGCTGAAGAGAATTTATTCCTCCCGCCTACCCGTACTATTGGTTTCAATCCTCAATTGACGTTGAATGATGGTGTCTTAGTACAATCTTATATGGCTGTGTACGATACTAACTTCTCGGATGCTACCAAAATGGTAGAAAAAGAGGTGGCAGAACTTATCTCCGCTCTGCATGAGGATGGAAAAACTGATCTTCCTAATATTGGAGAAATCCGCTATACCATTCATAATACTTACGAGTTTGTTCCTTACGACAATAAAATTACCACTCCTTACCTCTATGGGCTCGACTCGTTTGAGATGAAGGAGTTGTCGGTTTTGCGACGTCCGGAGAAAGAACAAATTCTTCCGACTGTTCTTAAGAAAAAGACAAGTTATGAATTCAGAGCGAACTGGGCCTTTTTGAGAAATGCCGTAGCTATGATTGCAGCGGTTGCATTGTTTTTCTTTATGTCAACACCGGTAGAGAATACATATATTGAAAAAGGAAATTATGCCCGGCTACTTCCAACTGATTTGTTTGAAAAGATAGAGAAACAATCGGTGGCAATGACTCCGGTTATGCTAAAATCAGTTGATGCCATCCCACAAACCAAACCGGCAACTGCGAAGAAAAAGTCGTCCACTGTTCGTAAAGCATCTGTAGTAAAGCCGGTTGCGGTAAAAGAAGTGAAAGTTAACCAACCGGAAAAGACAATGAAAGCAACCGAAACCAAGGTTGTGGAAAAAACTTTTCCATATCATATAATTATTGCCAGCGTAGCTAATACGAAAGATGCGGAGGCGATGGCAGGTGAACTTAAAGCCAAGGGATATACAGGTGCCAAAGTATTGACGGGTGACGGTAAGATTCGCGTGAGTATTATGTCATGTGCCGATCGTGAAGATGCCAACCGTCAACTGTTGAAATTAAGAGAGAACGAGGCTTATAAGAACGCCTGGATGTTAGCTAAATAAATATTTTATAATGAAAAGAATTCTTTGTCCTAAATGTGAGAACTATCTTTCTTTTGATGAAACTAAATATAGCGAAGGCCAGTCATTGGTTTTTGTATGTGAACACTGTGGTAAGCAATTCAGTATTCGTCTGGGGAAGAGTAAGATGAAGGCTCCTCGTAAGGAAGAGAAATTGGATGAAGATGTATATAAAGAAGAGTTTGGCTGTATCGTTGTCATTGAAAATGTCTTCGGTTTCAAGCAAGTCTTACCTCTGCAAGAAGGTGATAATATCATTGGCCGCCGTTGTGTAGGTACAGATATTAATACTCCGATTGAAACCGGTGATATGAGTATGGACAGACGCCACTGTATTATTAATGTGAAGCGTAACAGACAAGGAGAATTGGTTTATACTCTTCGTGATGCCCCAAGCCTGACCGGAACTTTCTTGATGAACGAGATCTTGGGGGATAAAGACCGTATTCGCATTGATGACGGAGCCATTATTACTATTGGGGCCACTACTCTTATCCTTCGTGCTGCAAAAAAAGAAGAAATTTGACCTCCTATTAGAAGGTATAAGCAGTAGTATGCGGTGCACACCAAACATTTGGGATATCCGTATTTTAAGAAGTTAACATCTTAAGAATACGATATTAACATCCTATATGTAGGAAGTTAACTTCTTGGAAATAGGAAGTCAACTTCATTGGAGGTAGGAAGTTAACATCCTGTAACCTTCATTCTGATAAAACGTTTTTCCTTTCTTATTTTAAGACCAAAATCCTATAAATATCCGGTTTATTTTTGTATCTCTAAGTAATTTTTTTAATTTTGTGTTCGATAACGATTGATGAAATCAAAATATAAATAGAAGGTATTTTGCTTATAATCAATAGTGTAATCTTGGTTATATCTTAGATAATTATTCTATACAATAAAAGCACAAAAGAATGAAAAATTTTATGGATAAAAATTTCCTGCTTCAAACCGAAACGGCTCAGGAATTATATCATAATCATGCGGCTAAGATGCCAATTATTGATTATCATTGTCATTTAAATCGGACGCCTTCAATTTCAGAGAAGCCTGTAACAAATAATGAGATTACAACAGCTGTACTTACAAGGAAGATATCGAAGAAAGTTTTTACATAGCTAAAAGTACGATTTACTAAAGGATGGAAGACACGTATAAAATATTCTCCAGGTACCATGCATACTGAGGCTACAACGGATAAAGAGATACTAATAGCTAAAATAATTGTACCTGCAATTACTAAAAGCCAGGATAACCAATAAGGAGTTTGCGCTGGTAATACAGCTTCAATGCCGCTCATGGCAAAATCAATCATCCAAGAAAAAATTATAATTACTGGAACCTGCATGATTAGGTTTAGCCAATGATCCATAATTTTTTTACCAATGATCATAATCTGTAATATCACCAAAAGGATATTAAAGATCATGGTGGTATCTCCCAAAGTTAGAGGAGTATGAAGTGAGATTACAAAATTAGGAGAGGAGATAGGGGTAGTTCCGATATGAGCAACAGTAATTGATGCAATTCCTGCACCTTGCAATAAGACGGAGATAAAAAACAGGATATAACGTCTTATATGCTCACCTAAGGGCATTTTATTCATCTTAACCTCTTATAAATCGTTTAGTACAAATAAGTAAGGCCGAAAAGCTTCAAGCTTTTCGGCAGGGAGAATATATTCTTGTAAGGAATGGTTTTAACGGGCGCGGAAGGTGATACGACCTTTACTCAAATCATAAGGAGTGATTTGAACGGTAACTTTGTCACCAGTTAAAATTCTGATGTAATTTTTACGCATCTTACCTGAGATGTGAGCCATTACAATGTGGCCATTCTCTAATTGTACTCTGAACATAGTGTTAGGTAAGTTCTCAAGCACAGTGCCCTGCATTTCGATATTTTCTTCTTTAGCCATAAACTCTTTTAGTGTCTAACAATATAATAGCCGGATTATCCGGCGCTTTTTTTAGGTGCGCTCATTATACACCACAATCAGCTATAAAAAATAAAAATTGCTTTAAACGGCGTAAAAATGCACTTTGAATACACAAAGTCTTATTTTAAAAGGGTTTAGATGATTTTTTTGCGCTTTGACGCATGTTTTATTTTTTGATTTTGCATTAGGATCTTGCATGGAAAATGTTGAATTAAATAGTTATTAGTGTTTATATTAAATTTAATTACTTGTAATTTATAAGTTGGAGAAGAAGAAATATGTCCCTGCGTAAGGTAGTTGTTACCGGTCTTGGAATCGTTTCAAGTATTGGTGTCGGATGCGAAGCGGTTTTACAAGCTTTAAAGCAAGGCAAATCAGGTATTGTTTCAGAGCCTGACTTTATCGAAAAAGGCATGCGTTCACAGGTTGCCGGCTTAGTCAATTTAGATTTTAAAGAGCATATTGATAGACGTCTTTTACGTTTTATGGGCGATGCCGCAGCTTATGCTTATATTGCAATGAAAGAGGCTATCGCTCAAGCTGGTTTAACTGAGGAACAGGTTTCAAATGAGCGCACTGGTTTATTTGTAGGCTCAGGTGGTGGCGATACTGCTGCTATTGTTGATGCAGCTGATACTTTACGTACCCGTGGTATCAGACGTGTAGGACCTTATGCAGTTCCTAAAGCTATGAGTTCTACTACTTCTGCAAACTTAGCTACTGCCTTTAAGATTAGAGGTGCCTCTTTAACTATAAGTTCTGCTTGCTCAACCTCAGCTCATTGTATTGAACTTGCTTGCGATGAGATCATGTTAGGACGACATGACATTATGTTTGCAGGCGGTGGTGAGTCTGCGAATTGGTCAATTTCCTGCCTCTTTGATGGTATGGGAGCATTATCTAAGAATTACAATGAAACTCCAGAGAAAGCATCTCGACCATATGATGCAGATCGTGACGGTTTTGTTATCAGTGCTGGTGGTGGTATCTTAGTTTTAGAGTCAGAGGAACATGCTAAAGCTCGTGGAGCTAAGATTTTAGCTGAGGTTGTCGGCTTTGGTGCCACTTCAGATGGTTATGATATGGTTGCTCCTTCAGGTGAAGGTGCAATGCGTTGCATGAAATTAGCTTTAAAAGACTGTCCATATCCTATTGACTATATTAATACTCATGGTACTTCTACTGTTTTAGGTGATATTAAAGAGTTAGAAGCTATTGCAGCAGTATTTGGTGATAAGCGTCCGCCAATCTCCTCAACAAAATCCATGACCGGTCATGCCTTAGGTGCAGCTGGTGTAAATGAAGCTATTTTTTCAATCTTGATGATGCAAAATGATTTTATTGCACCGTCAATTAATGTTGATAAGCTTGACGAACATTGTGAGGGGTTTGATATTGTTGCCAATGTTGCTCGCAACTGTAAGCTTGAGACTGTAATGTCCAATAGCTTTGGTTTTGGTGGTACTAACGCTTCAATTGTATTGAGAAAATATGGCCTCTGATAAGCTACGTTTAGATAAAGCTGTATCTAGAAGCTTTGAAGTATCGCGTAAAGAAGCAGGCTATTTGATTAAACAGGGAGCTGTCAGTGTAGATGGCGAGGTTTGCTGTGATCCGAGTATGAAGATCTCAGCTACTACGCCTTTATCTCTAGATGGTAATGACTTTGTTGCCTCAGATTATTTAAAAAAGCGTGTTTTTATGCTTAATAAACCTGAGGATTATGTCTGTGCAGATAGGGATAGTCGTTATTTAACTGTAAGCTCCATTTTCTCTCAAGAGCCACATTTTACTGAACTTCATTGTGCTGGACGTTTAGACGTGGATACTACAGGGCTTGTGATTGTGACGGATGATGGCGATCTTGCTCATAAGATCACCTCACCTCGATATGAGATCGAAAAGCGTTATCTTGCTGTGGTTAAAAATAAGCTTTTAGAGCGTGATATTGAGCGTTTTGCTTCGTCTTTAAAACATCCTCAAGAGGATAAGCCTTATAAGAGTGCTAAACTTGAAATAGTCTCAGATAATGAGGCTATAGTTACTGTAACTGAAGGTCGTTTTCATGAGGTAAAACGTCTCTTTGAATGTGTAGGTAATGAAGTCTTAGAGTTAAAACGCTTATCCATTGGATCTTTACTTCTAGATGAGAGTTTAGATCTTGGTGAGTACAGACTTTTAGATGATGATGAGATAAGTCTTATGTTTAAAGACTAATCGTCTTAAAGAAAAATTTGTTATTAGGCATGGGCAAAATAGGCATGGGCAAAACGATAATTAGGTTCGTCTTTACAAATATGGATCTAAGAATATTATTTGCAAATTAGTAATGTTTCAAAGTAAAACCGCCTGCAACAGGCGGTTTTTTGATATCTAAAGTGAAGACAACGTAAAGTATAAATTAAGTAATACTTCTAGGAGTTTTAAACATCACTAGTCTTTGATGTGCTTAAATAAACTCCCATTTTGCTTTAGCTTCTAATGGTTTTATTGGGGTTACTATATTTGGATTAGTATTAACATCATTGGGAACACCTGTAATTGTATTTACACAAGTGGCATCAGGCTGTTTATCAAACACAATCAAAGCTGGACAATTTGAAGTTATATTGATTGAGAAGTCATCTTGATATTCTAATTTAGCTCCTGCATTATAGTTGTCAAAATTAAAACAATCATCATAAGGTCCTTGTGTTACAGCTAACTTTCTGGTTGTTGGCAACTCGTCTATAATTTCTTCCATAGAGTCAGCCATAAAACTTACATGAAGTTCATTTTTACCTGTATTTTTAGGATCTTTTAAAAACCAAGGATGCCAGCCTACAGATGCAGGAAATGAGGCTTTATCCGTTTCCACCTTTAAGCTCATTTCTAATATATTATCTTTTATTTGTAGTTTTTCATAAACTCTGCCAGACCAAGGCCAAGGATTACCTAGTGTGAACATTAAAACAATAGAATGATCATCACTGGAAATTACCTGCCAGTTTTCAAAATGTGCTATGCCATGCATAGCATTTTTTCCTTTGTTTTGATATAGATGGTAAGTTTTTGAGTTAAATTTAATATCACCATTTTCTACACGACCAACCCAAGGAATCATAGGAAAACAACCGTATTGGAAGGCTCGTCTCTGTTCATTGTATGGTCTTAAGATATTTATTCCTTTGTATTTCAAATCGATAATACGCGCACCATCTTCAGGACAGACAGTAAGTTCTAAAAGATCTGACTTTAAAGTATATTTATTACCTTTAGGTCCTGGCCAAGGGGCATCGAAAGCTTTCATTAAACCTTGAATATGAGTATCTGAAATAGACATAAAACACTCCTTATTTTAGATATTACTGTCAATTGGTTTTATTAGTTTTACTGATATAAAGGCAATTAACGATATAAGTAAGAAAAATGCAGCTACAAATTTATAACTATTATCGTTAAGTTGTAACAATGTTGAATTTATAAGAGGAGTAAAACCTCCTAAAATTGCAGAAAATTGGTATGCAAATGACAAGCCTGTATACCTTACGTTAGTACCAAACATTTGGCTGAACATTGTTGGTTGCACGGCAAACATGGCTGTTGGACCTAAGTTATATCCAAAAAGATTATGGTTATCAAAGCATTAGTGAACTTTCACAAAAATTAGATGTCTCTGAGCAAACCATTAGGCGCGATCTTAAGAAATTAGAAGATCTTGGTCTATTATCCAAATATCATGGTGGAGCTAGTATTATCAATAAAAATACTTCGGCAAATAATGAAGTATCTTCAAATAATATTAGCTCTGCAAATAATGTTGAACTTACTAATAAAGATCTCTCTTTAAGAGAGATTGCTTATGTAAAAGAGAAAAAAGCAATTGCCAAAGCTGTAAGCAATTTAATTCCTAATGGTAGTTCTGTATTTATTACTATAGGTTCAACAGTTGAATATATTGCAAGAGAGCTTATTCATAAAGATAATTTGCTTGTCATTACCAATTCTCTAAGAGTTGCAAGTATTCTTTATCCTTATCCAAATATTAAGGTTTTAATTCCATCAGGAGTGATTCGAGCTTTTAATGGTGGTATTGAAGGGCCTAATTCATTACAAGATTTAGAACAATTTAGGGCTGATTTTATTGTCACAAGTATTGGTGCTATTGATAATGATGGAACTTTGCTTGATTACAATTACACAGAAGTGGTTATGGCACAACTAATGATGAAAAATGCCAAACAAGCTATATTAGCCTGTGATAAATCAAAATTTGAAGTTCAAGCACCTGTGAAATTAGGCAATTTGTCCGATATTAGCGTGCTTGTAACTGATAAAAAACCCAATAATAGTATTGAAGATATTTTAAAAGCCCATAATGTCGATTTAATAGTTGCTGATAACTAAAATTACCGTTATTTATAGATCTATAAAAAGTTTATAAGCCTGCAGAGAAGTAGGCTTATTCACCCTTTTACTAAATTCGCGCTTCATAAGCCATCGCTTTTACTTGATTTATTGCTAAATCTTCGTTCAAACGATGGGGATCCACGCGCATAAATTCGGTGGTAACTCCACCTATTAAAGTCTGTTTCATCTTTTCTCTTAAGTTGATAGCTGCATTGATGTCTCTGTCTATGGTAAAGCCACAGGCTGGACATATGTAGGTTCTATCAGCTAAGGTAAGATGTTTGTGTATTGCACCACAGTTACTACACAACTTAGAGCTTGGGAAGAAAGTATCTGCCTCAAATACTACTCTGTGGTTGTACTGTGCCTTATACAAGAGTTGAGCTTTAAAAGTATAGAAGCCTACGTCTGAAATAGCTTTGGCGAGTTTATGGTTTTTCATCATATTCTGAACTCGTAAGCTTTCAAGACTTAGGTATTGATAGTGTCTGATTAAAAGGGAGGATACCTTATGGGAATAATCCTTTCTAATATTTGCTATCCTTCTTTGTAACTTACTTACATAGAGTCTTTGCTTTTTATAGCGGTTAGAGCATTTTGCCGTATCACCTTTGGCTTTTGGGTGTACACGTCTAGATAGAACTCTTTGTGCTCTTTTAAGTCTTAGCTCAAGTCTTTTTAAAGGTTTAGGTGCTTGTATAAATAATCCTGCGTCTGTGGTAATGAAAGCTTTTAAACCTACATCAATACCTACAATGGTATGCTCTGTATTTACTTCATTACCTTTGTGAGTACGCTTATATTCATCCTCTTCTATTTCCATATTAAAGGATGCATAGAAGCGCTCTCCCTGTTGAGAGATTACACAGCTGTTGATGTGACCTTTAAATCTTATTTTCTCGGTAAGTTTTACCCAACCAAAGTTAGGTATTTTAAGGTACTGCTTGTTCTCTGATACTTTAATGTTAGAGTCTTTGCTCTTACAATTAGTTTGCTTTTCTTTGATTACTACTTGATCGCCACCGATATAAAAAGAACCAGAGGTTGCAGATTTCTTTTTAAACTTAGGAAAACCTACCTTACGAGTAGAGCCTTTCTTGTAACTTTCAAAATAAGTTTTGAGAGCCTTCTTTAAGTTTAGGAAAGGTTGCTGAGCTGCATACTTGGTAATTTCCATGCAGTAAGGAAACTCTTTCTTTTTAATAGCATTAAATTCTTTCTTTAATGCCATTACATCAATCTTTGGGTAGGTGATTTTCTTTTTAGTTCTAGTTGCGGGTTTAGCAATAAGTACAGGAGCTTTATTTATAGGAGCTACTATAGCTGTGATCTTGTAAGCATCAGCTTTCGCTTGTGCTCTTTGCTCAAGAATTCTTCCTAAAGCCCAGTTATAAGCTAATCTACTAATACCAAAGGCTTTACGGCAATAAGTCTTAAACTTATTGCTAGGAGACGCAATCTCAATCTTATGGGAGATTTGAATTGTTGTCATTTACAGCCTTTGATAAATTGTCGATTAACTTTTTATTTTTCTTACTACGAGAGCCATATAGTCTAGCAGAAAATACTGTAATAATCTCTAGCACATCTTTTGCTAAATCTTCTTCAAAACTAGTTTTTTCTTGTCCTTTGTTGATGATTACAACTTCTACTTCTTTAGCTTCACAGATAGAGAAGATTAACTCTGCTCCAAATCGTAGTAATCTGTCCTTATGAGTGATGACTAATCGTTTAACTTCATCATTTAGAATTTGGTTAATAAGATTTGTAAGTCCTTTCTTGTAGTAATTCATACCTGAGCCTAAATCGGTAATAAGCTCATACTTATAACCCCTGTAGATTTTGTAAAACTTACAGGGGAATATATTAGTTTTTTTATTCGTCAAAGACGCCAAAGTGTTCGCGAGAGAATTCAACGCGCTCAGCAACAGTTAAACGTTGTTTTTTAGTTAAAGCTTCAATTAAATGTAGTCTTGGCAATAAACCTGCATTATTACAAATCTGAATGGCCATTCCTGGACGAGCATTTAACTCTAAAAGCATTGGCCCTTTATCGCGATCAAGTACGATATCAGTACCAATATAGCCTAACCCTGACATGTCGTAGCAAGATGAGGCTAATTTTAGAACTTCACTCCAATGAGGTACTTTTAAATCTGCCAAGCGTTTATCTGTATCGGGATGGAATTCTATAGGTAAATTATGTTGTACAGCTCTTACCGCTCGACCTGTGCGTACACAAATACCAACACCGACAGCACCTTGATGTAAATTAGCTTTACCATCTGAGGCTTGTGTAGATAGACGCATCATGCACATAACCGGAAAGCCTTGAAAGACGATTACTCGTGTATCTGGTACACCGTCATAACTATAGCCTGAGAAGACATTATCAAAATGGATAAGATCTTCAATTAAAGCTATATCAGACTTTCCTCCTAGAGAGAAAAGACCTGCTAAAATATTAGTCAGGTGGCGTTTAAGCTCATGCTCTGTAATATCCATACCTGAGGATTTAACATAATTTCCGGTGGCATTATTTTTGCCTTTGATGACTAAAATTCCCTTACCTCCAGAACCATGTGCTGGCTTAATACAAAACTCGGTATGATCTCCTAAGATCTCCAAAATATCTTGAACTTGATGTTGATTTTCAACTGAACCAATTAAGATTGGAGTTTTAACATTATGGGAGATAGCAATTTTTTTGGTTAATAGTTTGTTATCAACAAGAGGATAAAGTTTTCTCTTATTGTAACGACCAATATAATTGACGTTACGCTGATTCATACCCATAATGCCGTCACGAGCCATTTCAAAGGGATTAGCGTAACGATTTTTAATATTTAAAAGATCTGAAAACCAAGACATAGCATTTATTTCGCGTTATTGTTGTCTTTATTATTCTCATTCAAAGTATCATCTTGTGTAGATAACTTACTTTGAGCCTGTTTTTTCCAGTTTCTATAAACATTATGAGGATCGCTCTTTAGCGCATTGAGTTCTTTTTTTAGTCTTATATACTCTTGCTCAGACTGATCACCGTTTTGATATTCACGGATTTGACTTGCTAAAGGCTTAAAACGTTTCAATTCACTTAAGCGGAAGCCTGTGTAATTACCCATTACTAAAACTAAGGCTAAAAGAACTAATTGCAGTCCTAAGAAATTAAAGGTCCAGTGCTGTATAGTTAAACTACTCATTGACAAATAAGCACATACAGCAACAAATAAAGAACCTCCGCCTTGTTTTAAGACTTCTTTATAACCTTCCTCTTCCCAAAGAATAGACATTCTTTCGATAGTCCAAGATAAGATAATCAGCGGGAAGAAGGTTACCTTAACACCTTCGGTTAAACCAATTTGATAAGTAAAGAAGGAAGTAAAGCCTATAATACCAATTACGGTAATGATCACCGCCGAGATACGCGCAACTAAAAGTAAATTTAAATGCGATAGCCATGAACGTACAACTAAACCTACACCTACGATGGCGATAAAGCCTATAAGACCTACAATAAGGGAGGTTTCAAGGAAGGACATAGCGATTAATACCGGCATAAAGGTACCGGAGGTCTTGATTCCAATTATGATGCGTAAAAATACGACAATTAAAACACCAATTGGTAACATTAAGATATTTTGGAATAAGGACTGTTCTTCAACAGGAAGGGAAGATAATGATAAAGATAAACTCTCATCACCTGCGATTTTATTTAAATTAGCCTTATGCATGCCAGCTTCAACAGCGTCGATATTGTGTTGTAACATCGTAAATCTTACGCTTGCATTGCTACCACCGGTAAGATCTAATAGAGAAGCTCCATTGTCTGTCCAAATCAATTGATTTTTAGTTAAACCAGATTCTCCAGTATCAGCATTGAAAATTTGATAGGTAGTACCATCAAAAACAGCTACTCTTGAGATAAGTTTTTGATTGCGACGACCGTTCTCTAAATTTAAAACACCGATTACACGAGCATGAATTTTAGATAATTCTAAAATATGAACGACTAATTCGGATTTCTTATATTTAGAGGTTAATAAAGAGGTAATCTCATTATCTAAATTGATCTCTTTTATGATTTGAGCTGTTAAAGAAAAAGGATTTGCACTTTTTGATTGAGCAACACGAGCGATTTCATCCATCGCTGTTGCATATGGCTCAGGAGCTACGCTTGCGGATAATTCAGGCACAATCATAGAGGATCCTTGAGCATCAGGATCAACTAAAAACTCAGCTCTGTAATAGAGAGTTTGCATCCCCTCAGGATTGCGACGTGTCCACTCTACATAATTAGTTCCTTTACTTTTAATGTAATCAACACCATAGCCTAAGGATGCGGTAGTTTGACGTAACTGAGTAAAACCTGGTTGTACAGCAGGTAACGCTAATAAGAGTTGAGCTGGGGCATCACCATGAGGCTCAAATTCAATACGAGCCTCAACCGTCCACATTTGACGCTCTTCATTAGGTAAAAAAGGTACTTCAAAAACTATATGCTGATAGGCAATAAGCAAGACACCTGCTAAAAATAAAATAGCAGTGACTACATAAAAAACACCGCGCGAAATCATAAAAACTTCTATATTCCCTGACGATTATTTAGAGCTTTGTTCTTTTTCTTGAGGTTCAGCTTTGAGATTTACTGAACCGATATTTTGATTTTGATCAATTTGAGCGCTTACAGTAGGTAAGTTGCGTTCAGAGTCTGTGCCGGTATTGATATCTTTGTTAGCTGGTACAGCAATTTGACCGGCTTTATTTAAATGTTCGCGTTCATCATATTTAGCATTAGGATTGATGCCTTTTTTCTTAGCATCCTTGTAATTATCTCGTGTGAGGAAAATTAATCCGTCATTATCAGCACGTTTTTGGACATAACTTCTTGAGACATCAACTACACAGACATCAGTTAATAAAGAACGACCTATCAATAAAGGATATTGCATGCGACTTCTGTCGATGAGGTTAAATTCAGTTTGTACTGAATAATCTGCAAGTTTTACATTAAGTTTGATGATGGGGCGATCGACTAATTCTTCATTTTGGGTTTGACGTACTTGAGTCATTCTTACAAATGGAGCTTCAACAGTCACAGTACGATCGTTTGTAATTACATCAAAGCGTAACCATTTTTTACCTTGACGTTCAAACTCGGAGATATTTTGGGCAGAAATAGAGGAGATGGCTGCACCAGTATCAACACGTGATTGAAAAGTGGCATTAGCCTCTTTTACATATAGATATTCCTCTCCACCTAAGATCATCTTGCCATCAGGAGTTTGCAGATCGTAATTACGCAATGGTTTTATTTCCATAATACTACCGTCCTCAGTTTTCTTTTTAATGGTAGGACCTGCGATGATGGTATCGATAATAGCTTGATTTTGGCGTTGAACTGATTTTAATTCATTTAAAAGCTGACGTCTGAGTTTTTCATTCTCATAATTTGCGGATTTAACTTCAGCTTTTAATTGACCTATTTCAGCACGTTGTGATGAAAGTTCATCATTGATGCTTTGAGATACACCTTTTAGAGAGGTAATTCGATCATTAAGATCGGAGATTGAGGGATCTGCAGCCCAAGCTAAGAGGCTAAACAGGCTTAAACATGATATGGCAAGCTTTAGACCTTTCATAAAATTTATTTCTTCTAATAAAAGTTAAAGAACTAATTGTGAGAAATATAGCACATTTTGAAAAAAAAGCTTTAACAAGTGCAATACAATTTTAAGGATTTTGTTTTATTTGACTTTAAAAGCTATATACAAGATGAGGTTTTGTTTTTTGATTAAAAAAATAACTTAGGATATCAAAATGATAAATATTTATTTTGCTTGTATAAGAGGGAACGGAGATGCTCTTTCCGCTCAAGAGTATCAGAATCTGGTAGAAGAATATACC
>URKL01000003.1 GCA_900548485.1 uncultured Succinatimonas sp. | reverse complement strand
AGCATAAACAAGTTTCTGAGAATGCTTCTGTCCAGTTTTTATGGGAAGATATTTCTTTTAGGACAGTGCCCGGAATTAGTTCAGGCTTTTATTGAAAGCCGTGGTGAGAGTTTCTCTATTGCAATTATGTCTGAGTTATTAAGAGCTATGGGACATAAGGTTAGAGTTATCGATCCGGTTGCTGTATTAGTAACTGAGGGCGGTATTATGGAGTCCTCGGTTAATATCGAAAAATCTAGAGCTCGTTATCAAGCTTTAGAGAATGATCCTGAGGCTATCACCTTGATGGCTGGCTTCTGTGGCGGTGACGAAAAAGGTCAATTAGTTTTATTAGGTCGTAATGGTTCTGATTATTCAGCAGCCTGTTTAGCAGCAATTTCTGATGCTGAATGCTGTGAGATTTGGACTGACGTAGATGGTGTTTATAGCTGCGATCCACGTGCTGTACCTGATGCTATCTTACTTAAGAAGATGTCCTATGATGAGGCCATGGAGTTATCTTATTTCGGTGCTAAGGTTTTACATCCTCGTACCATTGCTCCTATTGCCCGTTTCCATATTCCGTGTTTAATTAAAAATACTAAGAATCCTAATGGCGAGGGTACCTTAATTTCAGAGGATACTGATTTATCTGTTCCGATTAAGGGTATTTCTGATTTAAAGAACGTATCTTTAATTAACGTCTCAGGCCCTGGTATGAAGGGTATGGTCGGCTTAGCAGGACGCCTTTTTACTGCAGTATCAAGAGCTGGTGTTTCCATTACCTTAATTACTCAATCTTCTTCTGAGTATTCTATTTCTTTCTGTATTTCTACTTCCGATCTCTTGCGTACCCGTTTGGCAATTGACGAGGAATTTAGATTAGAGCTTAAAGAAGGTTTATTAAATCCTTTAGAGGTTAAGGATAAGTGTGCAATTATCTCCGTTGTCGGTGATGGTATGCGCAAAGTCCGTGGTATTTCAGGACGTTTCTTTAGGGCTTTAGCTGAAGCTAACGTTAATATTCGTGCTATTGCTCAGGGCTCTTCTGAGAGATCTATTTCTGCTGTAATTACTGAAAGCCGTGTAACAGAGGCTGTAGCTTTTGCCCATACTGCCTTCTTTAATTCTAAGCAACGTTTAGAATTAATTGTTGTTGGTATTGGTGGTGTAGGTGGCGAGCTCTTAAAACAGATTAATCATCAGAGTGTAGCTATTGCTGAAAGACATGGTGTTGAAATTAAGGTTGTAGGTATTGCTAATTCAAGAAGCTTCTTAGGTAAGAGTAGCGGTATTGATCTGGATAACTATAAAGAGCTTTTAGAGAAAGAAGGTGTTCCAGGCGAGTTTAATGTTGAGACCTTAAAATCTCTAATAAAGTCAGGTCATCTTATCAATCCGGTAGTTGTTGATTGTACCTCAAGTGAAAAGATTGCTTTATCCTATACTGCCTTTATGGAAGAGGGAGCTCATGTAGTTACCCCGTCTAAGAAGGCTAATACTGGCACTATTGCCTACTATAAGGCTTTACGTGAGACAGCTAAGGTAAATCATCGTAAGTTCCTCTATGAGGCTAACGTTGGTGCGGGTTTACCGGTTATCAATACCTTACAAAATGAATTAGCTGCAGGTGATAGCTTAATTGAATTTTCAGGCATTATGTCTGGAACCTTATCCTATATCTTCGGTTTAGTTGAGGATGGTTATACTTTATCTCAGGCAACTTTAGATGCTTATGAGAAGGGCTTTACCGAGCCTAATCCGCGCGATGATTTAGAGGGTATGGATGTAGCCCGTAAGGTCTTAATTTTAGCTCGTGAATGTGGTTATGAATTAGAGTTATCTGATATTAAGGTTGAAGCTGCAGTTGATGCTAAATTCTTAGAAGGTAGCAATGCTAAAGAGGTTTTAGATAATCTTAAATTTGCCGATGAGAAATTCTCCTCTAAGGTTATGGAAGCAAAAGCTCAGGGTAAGGTCTTACGTTATGTAGCTACTATTAGCAGTGATGGTGAATGCTATTGTGGCGTAAAGGCATGTGATTCTGCTGATCCTTTATACAAGATTCGTGGTGGTGAAAATGCCTTAGCCTTTACCACGGCTTATTATCAGCCAATTCCGTTGGTAATTCGTGGTTATGGTGCTGGTACCTCTGTTACTGCAGCAGGCGTATTAGCTGATATCTTACGTTTACAAAGCTGGACTCGTGAGGATTAAAAGTGAGTATTGTTTATAGAGCTTATGCTCCAGCTTCAGCTGCTAATTTATCTGTAGGTTTCGATCTTTTAGGCGCAGCTTTAAAGCCAATTTCAGGCGAAATTTTAGGCGATGAAATTTTTATTAGCGAAGGGGATGAGGGCTGTAAAGTAGAGGTTAAAGGTCGCTTTGCCAAACGTCTGCCTTCTGATGCTAAACGCAATATTGTTTATGACGCTTATTTAATTTACAAGAAAGAATTAGAAACGCGTGGTCTTAAAGCTAAAGACGTGAACATGGTTTTAAGTAAGAATTTACCAGTCTGTTCAGGTTTAGGTAGTTCAGCTGCAAGTGTAGTAGCTGCTATTGTAGCTTTAGATGCTATTCATGATAATGTTTTAGGTGAAAATGAATGCTTGAAGCTTATGGGTAAGCTTGAAGGTAAAATATCAGGCTCAATTCATTATGATAATGTTGCTCCTTGTTATTATGGTGGTTTGCAACTTATTGTTGGTGAGAATGGTATTATCTCTAAGACTTTGCCTGATTTTGATAGCTGGTATTGGGTATCTTGCTTCCCAGGCATTAAGGTTTCCACCAATGCAGCCCGTCAGATCTTGCCTGATAGCTACCCTCGTGCAACTGTAATCAATTATGGTAGACGTTTAGCTACCTTTGTTGATGCTTGTCACTGTGGAGATGCTGATTTAGCTGCAAAATGCTTAATTGATGTTATCGCTGAACCTTACCGTGAGCAACTCATTCCTGGTTTAAAAGAGGCTCGTGAGCATGCTAAGACTTTAGGGTCTTTGGCAACAGGTATTTCAGGTTCAGGCTCTTCAATCTTCTCGGTATTTACCGATCTTGAAAAAGCTCAGGAAATGAAGGTTTATTTAGAGCGTAATTTTATTGCCAACGAAGACGGCTTTTGCCATGTCTGTAAGTTAGACAGACGTGGTGCATATGCTGAAGTTTATAAGGACTAGTACGAATGCAACTTTACAATCTTAAAGATCATAACGAGTCCGTCAGTTTTGCACAGGCGGTAGTTAAGGGTATCGGTCACGATCAGGGCTTATTCTTTCCAGATAGAATTGAGCCTTTAACTAATATCGATGAATTATTAAATTTATCCTTAGTTGAGCGCTCTCAAAAGATTTTAAGACACTTAATTGGCGATGAAATTGAGAATTTAGACAGTATTATTGCCGATGCTTTTACCTTTAAAGCTCCCTTAGTTAAGGCTGATGAAAATATTTTTGCTTTAGAGCTTTTCCATGGCCCGACCTTAGCCTTTAAGGACTTTGGTGCGCGTTTTATGGCTCGTGTTTTAGGTTCTATAAGAGGTGAGAGAAAACTTACCATTTTAACTGCAACCTCAGGTGATACCGGTGCCGCTGTAGCTGATGCTTTTTATGGTCAAAAGGGCATAGATGTAGTTGTACTTTATCCTGATGGAAAAATTTCTACTTTACAAGAGAAGTTAATTGCAACCTTAGGTGGCAATATTAAGGCTGTACGTATTTCCGGCATTTTTGATGAGTGTCAGGATTTAGTTAAGACTGCTTTTGATGATGCTGAATTTAAGCAGACTGTAGGTCTTAATTCAGCAAATTCCATCAATGTAAGCCGTCTTTTAGCCCAGGTTTGCTACTATTTTGAAGCAGTAGCTCAATTACCAAAAGACAAGCGTGAGAGCGTTGTTTTCTCTGTTCCTTGTGGTAACTTTGGTAATATCACCGCAGGTTTAATTGCTAAGACTTTAGGTCTTAAGTGTCGTTTTGTCATTTCTTGCAATGCTAATGACACTGTGCCTAGATATTTAGCTAGTGGTAATTGGGATCCGCATAAGACCATTGCAACCTTATCTAATGCTATGGATATTTCCCGTCCTAATAACTGGCCGCGTGTTGAGGCTTTAGTTAAGATGAATAATTGGTCTTTTGAGGATTTTGATTATGGCTCAATGAGCGATGATGAGACTCGTGAGACTATGCGTGATCTCTATGGCCGTACCGGTTATATTTTAGAGCCTCATGCAGCTATTGCTTATCAGACCTTAGCTAATAACTTAAAAGATGGCGAGACAGGCATTTTCTTAGGTACAGCACATCCAGCTAAGTTTAAGGATGTTGTTGATGAGACCTTAGGTATTGACTTGCCATTGCCTGAGGCTTTAGAGAAGCGCGAGTCCTTAGCTTTGCAAGCTGTAACCTTAAAGCCTTGTTATGAGACTTTAAAACAGTATGTTTTAGAAGCCGTTAAATAAGTTTTTATTTATAAGCTAAAATCCCAGGTAATGATGTTCCCATAATAAGTTGAATAAACTTATTTGAGGCACTTAAGGATCCTGGGATTTGTTTAAAATGAAATTAAAATATTTGTAATATTAATTTTAAATAGGAAGGTCGTTTTAAATTTTTTTCTAATGGTTGAAATTTTATGTAGCATTAGTATGTAATTTGTGAAAAAATACACACAACCTAAATTTTAACCTTTATGTATGATGCGTATTGAAAAATACGCTCCCGTGCAGTTTTCAACCTGCCGCCATCTATATCAGTACTCTCTAAAAGTACTGTGAACGGGAGATTATTATGATTACAGCTTGCCGTCTTGATGACGACGATGAACTCACCTTAAGACCAGTACAACCTGGTGATCCATTACCCTCAGATGTAATTTGGTTGGATGTTAATCAGCCTGATGATGAGGAACGTGACTGGCTTGAAAAACTTTTCGTGGAAGATGTTCCCGAAGAAGATGAGATGGATGATATTGAGTCATCATCTCGTTTTAGAGTTGGTCCTGATGGTGTACATATTTTGTCCTTGTTTCCGCAGCGTTTAGCTAACGAAACTCGTGGTGTTAATATGTCCTTTACCATGCGCAAAAATCTATTGATCTCATTTAGAGAGGAAGATGTTTCTATTGTTAGATTATTGCGTTATTACATTCGACATCACAAGGTAAATTTAAGATCTTCCTTGGATATTTTGCTTGAGCTTCAAGATCTAAAAGTCGATCAATTATCAGATTTAATTGAGGATGCTTACAGTACTTTGGATGATACAGCAGAGCAGATTACTGATGAAAATCATGTAGAGCAGACTCTAAAAGAACTTATCAATCAAGAGGAATTAAATAGTCAGATCTTACAGGCTTTGTATGATACTAGACGTGCTTTACGTTTTATTAAGAAAACCTTTGAAAGTATTTTAGATGATAGACAAAATCGCAGTATTGACGAGGTCTTAAATGATATTGAATCAATCTTGCCACATACTCAATTTTTGTCAAATAAGATCAATTTCCAGCTAGAGTCTTCAATGGGTTATACCAATCATAAACAAAATAAGATCATTAAGATCTTCTCTGTGGCGGCGGTAGTCTTTATGCCTCCGACTTGGATTGCTTCTGTTTATGGTATGAACTTTAAATTTATGCCAGAAATTGATTGGCATTGGGGCTACCCTCTGTCTATAGGCATGATGGCGCTTTCGGCACTAGTAACCTATCTCTTCTTTAAGAAAAAAGGTTGGCTCTAATTAGTATGATCCCCCGTTATTGATAACGGGGATTTCTTGTAAAAAAAAGTTATGGAAAAACAAAATGCTTTAGATATAGTAAATGAATACTGCTGTAAACATTAAAGCAGCAATTACTAATTTCTTTTTGAAAGTATTGGGATCTTTAATATATTTTTTATAGAAAATATAAGCAATCAATACGCCAATTACACAGCGTAGAGATTGTATGATATTACCCTCAACAATACCTGCAAGATAGAAACATCCTACCCAGCAAAAAGTTCCAAAAAGCCAAGACAGAGAAGCACTCTTGCCGTACCAAAGATGAATAGCTTTTAGCTTTGATTTCTTTAAAAGCATTAAAGGTAGGGCAACAAAACCACAAATAACATATTGCCAACAGATACAAGCCAAAGTCTTTTCAATATTGCTACCAGGATAATTCTTCATGAAATGTACAGTTGCATAATCTGCAAAAGCATAGCCTGTACAAATACATAACATGACAAGTAGCGGCATCAATTTAATTCGTCCTGAAAGAGAGGAGAAATAAAAACCCAAAAGAATGATCATTGCAATGGCAAAGATTTGCTGTGGTGTAAAAATCTGACCTGAGAGAATGAAACTTATAGTAGCAACTACAGGGATTTTTAAGGTTAAAAGAGGAGATACTACCGAACTATCGGTTGCCGTTAAGAGTCTTATAATTAAATATTGAGAAAAAACATAAGGAACAATAATATAGATAGTATTGATTAAAATTTCTAAAGAAAAATATTTATAAAGGCCGGTAAAGATTAAAGGTGGCAACATGATAATTAAGAAAGTTACATGAACCACAATTAATTGCCTGATACCATGTAGACCATATTTTTCTACGCAGTCTTTTGAAAAGGCGTAATTTAGAGCATTACACAAGGCGCCAGCAAAGCCTAAAAGAATACCGAATTGTTCAAGATTCATACAAAAATCCTATTAAATATAGAATGTCACCACAGAGATAATCATTAATATTGCAACGATCATTTTGCGTTTAAAGGTATTTTCGTCATGAATGTAATTGCGATAGAAGATATAAGCGATGATTACACCTAGGACACTACGTAAAGATTGTACAATTGAAGTCTCAACTACGCCTGCAAAATTAAAGCAGATCACAAAGAAAATATCTGAAATCATCCAAGCTATGGCGATGTTTTTGGTTTGATAAACATTGTTTAGACTTAAATGAAAACGAGGAATTTTCATAAAAGGCATAGCAATGACACCACAGAAGATAAATTGATAACAAATACATCCACAGATGGCCATAGCGCGATTATCCTCAGGCCAATCCCGCATAAACTCAGCCATACCGAGATCAGATACGGCATACATAAAGCAGATGATAGTGATTAAAAGTAAAGGTAAGAGCTTGATTCTGCCTGAGATTGAGGAGAAATAGATTCCCAATAGAATGATAGCTCCAATCGCTAAGATCTGATTTATAGCAAAAGCTTGATCTAAGAATAATAAAGCGATGATGGCTAAAACAGGAATTTTAAAGGCCAATAGCGGGGAGAAAATCGAACTGTCGGTCATGGTTAGCGTAATAATCGTCAAGTATTGTGCTAACAAATAAGGTACAGAAGCCCATAGGGTATCAAAGACAAGCTCTAAAGATATATGCTTTATCAGATTAAAATAAAAGAAAGGAAAGAGGACTAAAACAAATAAACCTAAATGTACGCAGACTAGCTGTCGTAAACCTCTTAATTTATATTTTTCAGCACAATCCTTTGTAAAGGCATAATTGAAGGCTTGAAAAACTGCACCAAAGAAGCCTAAAAAAATACCAATATGCTCTAAACTCATGTTTTGACCTATAAGTCTACAAATAATATACCGTCACTGCGATGAACATTCCGATGGCAATGCTCATTTTCTTTTTAAAAGTACTGTGATCGTGAATATATTGTCTGTAGAAAAGATAGGCAATTATAATTCCAATTACAGAACGCAGTGTTTGGATAATATTTCCTTCAACTACACCTGCAAGATTAAAACAACCGACGATACCAACCATACTGAGCATCCAGGCTAAGCCAATCCATTTAGTTTGCCAAACCTCTTTTGTATGGATATTTAAAGGTTTGTAAAACATTAAAGGTACAGCAAAAACTGCGCAAGCAAAATATTCATAGGCAATACCTGCGGTGATTTGATGAAATCTTGTGGTAGGTAAGGTCTTCATGAATAAAGTCATGGCAATATCAGAGGTTGAAAAACAAGTGCAAGCTAGGGCAATTAAACATAAAGGCCCAAGTTTTACTCGCCCTGACAGGGATGAGAAATAAAATCCCAGGCAAATAATAACTGTTACGCATAACAGTTGCAATGGACTAAAGGTTTGATCAAATAAAAGTACCGATATTAAAGCTAGGATCGGGATTTTGATAGTAAGCAGAGGGGAGATAATTGAACTGTCAGCAATAGTTAGTGCTCTTATCATAAGATATTGAGCTAAAAGATAGGGGACGATGATACACAGACAATAGATTACGGTCTGTAAGCTAAAAAAACGCCAATATTCAAAAGCAAAGAAAGGAATAATGACCATAACAAACATTAAAATATGTACAGCAATTAACTGTCTTATTCCTTGTAAATGGTATTTTTCTACACAATCTTTAGTAAAGGCATAATTAGCTGCCTGTGCACAGGCACCAAAGAAACCTAGAGCTAGGCCTAAATATTCAAGATTCATTAAAAAAACAGGCGACATCCTTCCTGATTAAGGAAAGAGAGCCTCCTCCTATTGCGTCAAATAATAAAAATCTTTTAACTAGGTCATAGAAATTTTATAAGCTAGATTTAAAAAATTTTTTGTGTAAATAAATAAGAGCCTAAAAAATTAAGGCTCTTTATCTAGATGTATATTTTAATTTATTTTGCTTATTTTCTCGTAATAATGCCAGTTAAATTAGATCCCTTCCAATATGCACCATAATCAGGAAGAATATGTTCGCGTAAGAGCTCGACAACCTTACCAATATCCAAACTCTTTATGGCATTTAAAATATCTTCATGCTGAATTACAGAGCGATGCAAGTGAGAAACGTTATTTCCTAAAAAATTACGCGCAGTATCCATTACTGCTGATACCAATTTATAGGACTCAATAAAATAGCGGTTGTCACATTGAGAGACTAAAGTTTGATGGAAATTTGAGTCTTGATCTAAATAATCACGAATATTATTAGTATTAAGATCGCGCTTCATCATTTCTAAAACTTGTTCAAGCTCATTGATAAGCTTCTGAGGGTGCTTGTCAAAAGATAAAATTGTAGCTTGAGATTCAATGACAAATCTGAAGTTTAAAAGATCGATAAGATCTTGATTACTCAAAGAAAAAACATAGGTGCCACTTTTAGGGCGACGCTCAACTAAACCCTCAGCTTGTAAACGTTTTAAAGCATCACGAATAGGCGCTTTATTAGCGTGGAGTTTTTTTTCAATAATTGTTTCAGATAGTTTTGATCCCATTGGAAAATAACAACTAACAATAAGTTGTTTAATGCGCCGATAAACAATGTCTTTTTTTAAATCGCTTTCTTTTAATAACTCATTTTTCATCAGCGGTTTCCTTACAAAAGCAGACTATAGTTATTACTTAATATGGTTATTTCTTAATATAGATATTATATCCTTTATACATGTGATTAAAGATATAGCATTGCTCACAAAAGTAAAATTTTAGTTATAGTTCTGGCTTTGATTTAGTTAAGATTTTTTATTTTTTTTGTGCATAGACAAACAAATTTGTTTTGATTTAAAAAATTGCTGTTTAGCTAACAAAAGAGAATGCGCAAATGAAATTTTTTTAGAAATGCGACTTAACATAAATTTAATAAATGTCATATAAAATAGCGACACTTAAAAAATTAGTTAAATAAATGTAAAATTATTATGATCAAAATTTTATTTTGACCCTATGACAATTATTCCACCACAGGACACTCTATGTTTGAGTCATTATTCATTGTAATGGTTGTGATGCTGTTGCTTTTAGCGGCAATTGATTTATTTGTCGGTGTTAGTAACGATGCTTGCAACTTTCTAAACTCGGCTGTTGGTACGCGTATTGTTCCTTTAGCTGTAATTATGTTGGTAGCTTCAGCTGGCGTGCTTATTGGTGCTACTTTCTCCTCAGGCATGATGGAGGTAGCGCGTAAAGGTATGCTTTCGCCACAGATGTTCAGTTTTTATGAAATCATGTTGATTTTCTCAGCTGTAGTTATAGGCGATGTTATCTTACTTAATATATTCAATTCTTTTGGCTTACCTACCTCGACTACCGTTTCTATCATTTTTGAATTATTAGGAGCTGCAACTTTTGCCTCAGTTTACAAAATAAGTGGCATGGGGATGTCCTTTTCAGAAATCTTTGAATATATTAAATTAGATCGTACCGCAACTATTGTTTCAGCTATCTTATTATCAGTTGTTATAGCCTTCGTTTCAGGAGTGCTAATTCAGTTTGTCTGCAGATTATTATTTAGCTTTAAATTCAAAAGCTCTGTTCGTTATTTAGGTGGTATTTTTACTGGTATATCTTTAACCGCCATTAGCTACTTCCTCTTTATTAAAGGTGCTCATGGAGCATCCTTTATGACTAAGGAAGCCTTAGATTTTATGGATAATAACCTTACCTCAATTATGTGGGGCATGTTTATATTCTTTACAGTCTTAGGTCAGGTTATGGCTTTGATGGGCTGGAATATTTTCAAGCTTATCATCCTCTCTGGAACCTTTGCTTTAGCGTTCTCCTTTGCCGGAAACGATTTGGTAAACTTCGTCGGTGTACCATTAGCAGCTTTAGATGCTTATGAACATTGGGCCGCTTCTGGTGTTAGTGCCGATAGCTTTATGATGGACTGCTTAAATACTGATGCCTTAACTGCAACCGGTTGGCTTTTTACTGCAGGTCTTATCATGTGTGTTACCTTATGGATCTCTAAGAGAGCTCGTCAGGTAGTTCAGACTTCAATTAACCTTTCTTCAAGTTCTTCAGGTTCTCGTGAGCAATTTGGTGCTTCAACCTTAGGCCGTATCATTACTCGTATGGGCTTAGGTGTTTCTCGCACTGTTTATAAAGCTTCCCCTAAGGGTGTAGTCTCCTTAGTTTCAAAGCGCTATGAGAAGTTACCTGTAGTTAAAGGTCAGATACCTTTGCCTTTTGACTATGTCCGTGCAAGTGTTAACTTAGTTGTAGCCTCAGCTTTGATTTCTTTTGCTACTTCCTTAAAGTTACCTCTTTCTACTACCTATGTAACCTTCATGGTTGCCATGGGTTCTTCTTTTGCTGATGGTGCTTGGGATCGTGAGAGTGCAGTTTTCCGTATTTCAGGTGTTGTAACTGTAATTGCAGGCTGGTTCTTAACTGGTATCTCCGCCTTTACTAGTGCTTTCTTACTTGCTTTTGTCTTATTTAATTTAGGTCAAATTGCAGTTGTAATCTTAGTACCGGCTGTAATTGCTTTAATTATCTATACTAACTTTATTAAGCATTCTAAAGCTGATGTTGCCTCTCAGGTCTTAAAGGCCCAGACAGATGAGGAAATCTTAAGTTCTGTAACTAAGGCAACTCCTGCATACTTTGATAAGCAAATTGAATGCTTACGCAATTGCATGCAGTACTTCTTTGCTGATAATGAGTTAAATTTAAGACGTACTCGCAATAAGGCTACCTATGTATTAGAAGCTATCTCGCAAGAGCGTAGTGCCTATTACAAATTATCTTTAGATGGTGGTGATGCCTTCTCGCAAAAAGCTAAGGAAGATGCTAACTCTACCCCTGATGCAAAGTTCTTCTTCTACTTAGTATTTTCAAATCTACGCGAAGCTTCAAAGACTTTACGTTTTACTATCGATCAAGCTTTAAATCATGTAGCTAACCGTCATACCATCTTTGAGGGTGTGATGAAGAGAAGCTTAATTGAGATGTTAATGCGTCTTGAGCGTATGTCAGATGATATTCATGCAGTAGGTAGCGATCCTAATGCTCAGAATATTGAGAATTTAGTTAAACGCGTGAAGAAGCTTAATCGCCGTATTGATAAATGCCAATTAGATATGGTTAATATTATAGGTTCTCAACGTGTATCTATGCACTCCTCTGAGATGTATTTAAACTTCCTCATGGCTATGCGGACTATTATTAACCGTTATGTATCTGTAGGTATGCAGGCACACGCTTTAGCTGAACTTGTAGCTA
This sequence comes from uncultured Succinatimonas sp., assembly GCA_900548485.1. Lineage (GTDB taxonomy): Bacteria > Pseudomonadota > Gammaproteobacteria > Enterobacterales > Succinivibrionaceae > Succinivibrio. The sequence continues at coordinate 6,612 of URKL01000003.1, read as the reverse complement.
ATGGCACTGTTATGACTCCGATCAGTAATGATAACGAGAATGCAAATGCACCTCAATTAGATGAGGATGATGATTTAGAAGATCTTTTAAATAAACATTTAGACGATCTTGAAGAAGAGCGTAGAGATATAAATCCTGTTGAAATGCCTCTTTCTCCTGCTGCAAAGGAGCTTAAAGATCCTGAGTCTAATAATAGTACTGAGACTAAATAAGTCATAAACTCTTAAGCAATTTATTTAAAAAAACATCTTAAATTTTAATGGTTTAGGATGTTTTTTTATCATCAACTTAATTTGTTCCTACCTGATATTACAAATACATACCTTTTTTAGCTTGGGTATTTATTTTTGTTCTTCCTCTTATTAGCTAACATAATAATTTTTCTAATAAAAATTCTTCTTTTATAAAAAATACATTTTTATTGACGGTATATTTTTTAGGTAATTTTTGACTATGACCGAGTTTGTCTTAAGCCTTAGGATTCGGTCAGTTATTTAGTTTTAGCCCATTTTAATGATGATTTTGCTCACATTTTCATAAAGGTTAAGTCTGTACCTTATAGTGAAAATATGGGTTTTAAGGTTATGTCGGTTTTAGAAAACTTATCTAGAAAAGATAGATGTATACATATTTGTGAATTAGTTAATTCACATGGTGAGCTTTCTGTAGCCAAGCTTAGTGAACTCTTCTGCTGTTCTGAGGAGACTATTAGGCGTGATTTACGCTATTTAGAATCACTCGGAAGGATTGTTAGAACCTTTGGTGGAGCATCAACTGTACAAGTTAGTGATATTGGCAAAAGTTTTGAAAAGCGCAAAGAAGAACATGTGAAGGCCAAGCTTTTAATTGCTGAAAAAGCCTCAAGAATGATTTCACCGAGTTTGACTATTTTCCTTGATGGAAGTTCTAGTTGCTATTACCTAGCTAAGTGTTTACCAAAAATTCATCTTAAGGTTGTGACTAATTCTATAAGAATTATAACCGTTCTTAAAGATTGCCCCTCATACGAAATTATCTGTACAGGTGGTCAGTATGACGTAAAACATGGAGATTTTACAGGCAATTCTTTTACTAATCTCAATGGCTTGAGGATCGATTTTTGCTTTACATCATGTGTAGCAGCAGATCTTCGTTTAGGTATTTTTGACATGAGCTTAGGTAATGCTGCTGTAAAGGCAGCTCTTTTAGAGCGCTCTCATAGAAAGGTTTTGTTAGCTGATACTAGTAAGTACGGTAAAAAAACTCCTTTTAAGATTTGTACTTGGGATCATATTGATTATGTCATTGATGATGGTTTTTTAGAAACAGTGTGGCGACAGGATTTACATAAGATAGGAATTAATATTATTTAGGGGATTTTTATGCAAGATCTCAATAGGTTAAATAAAAAAGATAGCGTCAATAGGGGTAGACCTATTGTAGAGCTTATTGATATCACTAAACGCTTTGGTAATTTTACTGCTTTAGAAGATATCAACATCATGTTTAGAAAAGGTGAGATCCATTGTCTTGCAGGAGAGAATGGTTGTGGTAAGTCGACTCTAGTCAAAATTGTTAGTGGTACTTATAAGCCTAATAAAGGATCCATAATTATCAATGGTAAATCCTATAAAGAAACCAGTCCTTCTGTATCTATGCAAGAGGGTATTCAGGTTATATATCAGGATTTATCTCTTTTTAATCATATGTCGGTTGCCGAGAACATTGTTTTAGGACGATTTAGGCAAAATAACGTCAAGATGCTAAGTGAAAAACTTATCTATGAGATTGCACAAGAGCAGATTGACAAGATTGGAGTTAATTTAAATTTAAGAAATCACATTATCGAATCCTCTATAGGTACAAGACAATTAGTCGCCATATGTAGAGCTTTATGCATGGATGCAAAGGTTTTGTTTATGGATGAGCCTACTACAGCTTTGACTAATAAAGAGGTAGATAGACTTTTATCAATTATGTATGACCTAAAGCAAAAGGGCTTATCGATTGTCTTTATTAGTCATAAATTAGATGAAGTTTTTAGAATTTCAGATGTGGTAACGGTTTTCCGTGATGGTAAAAAGATTGGAGATTTCCCAAGTCAGGACTTAAATCAAAAACGCCTTTCTTATTATATGACGGGCAAAGAGGTGTCTTATCCGCAATATAAGCGCCTTAGTACTAATAATAAGCCTTTTATTGAAATTAAAAATTTCTCTAAAGAGGGAATGTATAAGAATATCAATCTCTCTATATGTGAGGGCGATATTATAGGTCTTGTAGGTCTTTTAGGCTCAGGACGTACAGAGATGGCTTTATCTTTATTTGGACTTAATAAAGCTGACTGTGGAGAGATAGTTATTGATGGCAAAAATGTAAATATCAAGAATCCCTCAGATGCTTTAGAACAAGGTATAGCTTTATTACCTGAAGATCGAGCTACAGAAGGTTTGTTTTTAGAGCGCAATATCAGTGTCAATGTCACCTCAGCAATTATTAAGTCTATGTGTTCTAAATTAGGTTTTTTCAAATTTGATAAGGAAAAAGTTCAAGCTGTTAACGATATTGCCAATCTCAATATCAGAACCACCTCTGAAAATAAACTTGCTGGGCAATTATCAGGTGGTAATCAGCAAAAGGTTGTTTTAGCTAAATGGCTTGCGACTAAACCCCGTCTTTTTATTATGGATAATCCGACCGTAGGTATTGATATTGGATCTAAAGCTGAGATCTATGAAGTAACTCAAAACCTTGCACATCAAAACATGTCGATATTATTACTTTCAGATGAAATCGATGAGCTCATTAGCAATTGCAATAAAGTGGCGGTGATGTCTAAAGGTCAAATTGTCACTATTTTAAATGAGCAAGATTTAAAGCGTCCTGATATTCATAATTACATCAATACCATTGTCTCAACAGGTAAGTTGCCTCAGGAGGTAGAGCATGTTTAGAGTTGAAAAAACTGAGTGGATTTTATTGTCTATAGTTGTGCTTTATTCTTTGACAGTAGCTATTGTAAATCCTGCTTTTTTAAATATTGATACTGTATTTGATCTTTTTAGAACCTCTGCAAGAGACCTAATTTTAGTGATGGGGTTATTGGTCATCATGCTCTCAGGAGGGATTGATATTTCCTTTATGGCCATAGCCTTATTTGGCAGTTATACCGCGACTACCATTATGATGAAGTTTGGTATTACTTCCGTGGCCTTTGCAATAGTAACTTCTATGACTATTGGTGTGCTCTTAGGTTTATTTAATGCCTGTTTGGTAAGTTATTTAAAATTACCGGCCTTTATTATTACTTTAGGTACTATGAATTTATTCCACGGCATTATGGCCACTGTAGTCGGTTCTAAGACTTATGGTGGAGGTATTTTACCTCCAAGTTTTAGTGAATTTGGATCAGCTACCATCTTTCAAATCGAAACAGAATTTGGTGCGATTGGACTTAGTGCAAGTGTTATTCCTGTAGCTATAGTTATGCTTGTGACTTGGTTTTTAGTATATAAAACCATGCTAGGGCGCGGTTTAGTAGCTATAGGTAATTCTGAGGAAGCTGCAAGACGTATTGGTTTTAATCCTTTCTTTTTAAGATTATTGGCTTATGGTTATATCGGGGCTTTAGCAGGTCTTGCGGGTATGGTTTATGTCTGTCAGGTTAATGCAGTATATCCAGATAAGCTTATAGGTGAAGAGCTTATGGTGGTTGCAGGAGCGGTTATTGGGGGCACTAGTATCAGTGGTGGTAAGGGCAAGATCTTAGGAGCTCTTTTAGGGATCTTGATTATATATCTTTTAAAGTCTACCTTGATTTTTCTAGGTCTTTCAGCTTCTTGGAACAATCTCTTTGTCGGCATCATTTTGGTTATTTCCCTGTCACTTACCGCATTACAGGAAAAAATTAGAAATGAAAAACATCTGTTGTTTAACATCGAATCTAGGTAATGATTATGCAAAAGCTTTTTAAAAGTATTGTTAATGATGCCAACCTAAGTGCATTGCTATTTGTTTTTTTAGCTTTCTGTTTAATTTGTGCGTTAGCCTTTGGTTCATCAATGTATTCAGGAACTAATTTACAATCTTTAGCTTTTCAAATTCCTGAAATCGGCATTATTTCATTGGCTATGATGTTAGCCTTTTTAGTTGGAGGTATCGATCTTTCTATTGTAGCTAATGCCTGTTTATCAAGTATCATTGCAGGCTTTATTTTGACAGGGCAGTTATTCCCGCAATTAGATGCAAGTTCACGTATTGCCATAGCTGTGGTTGTAGCTTTGTTTTTATCTACCTTTTTGGGTTTTATAAACGGCTTTATTATCGCTAAATGTGCGGTGTCGTCTTTGATTGCTACCTTAGGAACCATGACTCTATATTCAGGTATTGGTATGGCCATAACTGGAGGAAAGAGTATTGTGGGCTTTCCTGATGCCTTTACTAGTGTGGGTATAGCTACGATCTTAGGGATCCCGATAATTTTCATTGAGTTTATCTTCATTATGCTTATCATGGCCATTTTCCTGCAAAGAACAGGTAATGGACGCAAACTCTATCTCTTTGGTGGCAATCCTGTAGCCTCCTTATTTTCAGGTATAAATAATAAAAAGATCACCATGCTTTTATTTACAGCAATTGGCTTTTTAGCTGGTATCGCAGGTCTTACCATTATCATGCGTGTGAATTCAGCTAAGGTCGGATATGGTGATGCTTATATTTTTCAGGCCTTAATTGTTTGTGTGATAGCTGGAATTCATCCATCTGGTGGAAAGGGGAAGGTTATAGGTATAGGTATTACTACCTTATTGATGCAAATGGCAGCAAGCGCTTTTACCATTATGCAACTATCCCCATACACTACAAAACTCATTTGGGGGGTCATGTTGATTGTGGTTTTAGCTTTGACTAAGGATGGTAAGAGATTAGCTAGATCTTTAATTAGTATAAAAAAATTACTTTAAATATAAAAGGTTAAGGCTTAAAAGGAGTATCTATGGATAACTTTGAAGAAATGTATCAAAGCCTCTATCAAGTCATTCTTGATGAACATGAGCAGGTGTTTAAACGTCAGGACTTAGCTGGTATTGAAAGATTAATGGATGCTATCACTAAATCTAAACGAATTTTTGTGATGGGAGTGGGGCGCGAGGGCTTAACCGCAAAGAGCTTTGCTATGCGTCTTATGCATTTAGGTTACGAAGTGTATTGGATTTGGGATGATACCACTCCTGGGATGCATGCAGGAGATCTCTTTATTACTGTAAATGGTTCGGGAAATATTAGTCATATCAATTGTGTAATTGAAAATGCGCAAAAGACTGAAGCTAGTATTTTTGCTATTACTGGCTCTCCTTCAGGAAAGGTGAGTTCTCTTGTACAAGATTATCTTTTTGTTCCGGCAGCTGTTTATAAAGGCATTGATGATGTTGTACCGTCAGTACAACCTATGGGCAATTTGTTTGAACAACATCTTTTTATGCTATTTGACATAATCATTATGGCCTTAGAGCAACGTCTAAAGGTAAGTCATGACCAGATGTCAGATAGACATAGAAATATCGAATAATCCTCGTTGTGTTCTTTTCTCAAAGGAGATTTGTATGAAAAAACTCTCAAGCTTATCTAAGGCTGTAATAGTAAGTTGCGTAGCTGTCTCTATGCTTGGCTCTGATCTAGCTTTAGCATCACCTGAAAATCCGACTATTGTCATGATTGTAAAACAAAGTGATCCTTGGTTTGATGATATGACTTTGGGAATCAGTCAATTAAAAGAAGATTCAGGTGCTAATGTTTATGTTCAAACTCCAGTGTCAGGAGATCCTTCACAGCAAATTGCCATTATGGAAAATTTAATTTCACAAAAAGTTGATGCAATCTGTGTAGTACCAAATGATCCTAAATCATTAATTCCGACTATTAAGAAAGCTCGTGATGCAGGTATTAAGGTGGTAACTCATGAAGCTCCGGATATTGCTGAATATGTAGATTTAGACGTTGAAGCTTTTAAATCAGAAGATTTTGGTAAGCTTTATGGTCAGTTTTTGGGTGAAGCTATTGGTGGCGAGGGGCAGTATGCGGGATTTGTAGGTGGTTTAACTATGACCACTCATATGGCCTGGTATGAGGCTGCTGTAGGAGAGATTAAAGCTAAATTTCCTAAGATGGAAGTGATTTCCGATGAGCCATATGAAGATAAGAATAGTTTAGATCAGGCTTATGCTAAGACTGTAGAAATCCTTAAAGCTTATCCTAAGATTAAAGGCTTCTTTGATTGTTCTGTCCATGGCAGTGCTATATCTCAGGCTTTAAAGGATAAAAAACGCACAGATGTTAAGGTTGTATCATTAGCTTTACCTTCAACTTCTGCAAATTACTTAAAAGATGGCTCTATGTACAAAGGCTTAGCCTGGAGACCTGCTGATGCCGGTTATGCTACAGCTTATGCAGCCTTAAAATTAGTAAAAGGTGAAAAGGTTGAAACTGATAGCAATCTTAAGGCTAAGGGTTATGAGAAGATAACTGTTGAAAATAATATTGCTTTTGGATTTGCCCCTTTAGTCTTCACTGCTGAAAATATCGGCGATTATCAATTCTAAATTTTGACTTCCTCCCCTTGCTAAAGCAAGGGGATCC
>URKL01000002.1 GCA_900548485.1 uncultured Succinatimonas sp. | reverse complement strand
GCATTCGCTCCCATGCTTATCGCTTTGGTCTTCGCTTCATCATTACCTTTCGCCGCAAACGTAAGGTCGTTATTGATCCACAAGAAATTGAGGCTCGTCGTCTGCGTGAGGAAGAAGATAAGCGCCGCTTAGAAGAGGAAAAACGTCGTTTGGAAGAAGAAAAACGCGCCGAGGAGCAGCGCCGCGCTGAGGCTGCCCGTCGTGCAGAAGAGGAACGCCGTGCCGAGGCTGCTCGACAGGCTGAAGCTGAGAAACAGCGCCGTGCTGAGGAAAATGCTAAGCGTAAGAATGTAGCGTTTGCAAAGCATAAGGTTGAAGACAAAGCCACTGAAGAGTTACGTCGTAAGCAAGAAGAGTTAGCAGCTCAAAAGGCTGAGGCTGAGGCTGCAAGATTAGCAGAGCAAGCTCGTCGTTTAGCTGAGGAAAACGAAGCTCGTTGGGCAGAACAAGAACAAGAAGGTTCTGCAAATGATGAGGACAATACTAAGTCTAAGTACGTACGTGAGGCTGAGGATAGACAAGAGCGCGAAGCTGAAAGCCGTGGTCGTCATCGTGATCGTGGTAATACAGACCGTCGTCAGAGTACTAGAAAGCGTGAAGAAGTTGAGCAGAATAGCCGTTCTAATAATCGCAATGGTAAGGCTGGCCGTAATGGTCGTGGCATTAAAGGCGCTGCTAAATTAAATCAGCAGCAACATGGCTTTAATCGTCCGCAGGTACCTGTAAACCGTGATGTTGAGATCGGTGAGACTGTTACTGTTGCTGAATTAGCAGCTAAGATGGCTGTTAAGGCTTCTGAGGTAATTAAGACCTTAATGAAGTTAGGCGAGATGGTTTCCATCAACCAGGTTTTAGACCAAGCAACCGCTCAGGTTGTTGCTGAGGAAATGGGCCACAAGGTTATTTTACGTAAGGAAAATGAGCTTGAGGAACAGATTATCTCCGATCTTAAGTCTAAAGCTGAGACTCAACCACGTGCTCCGGTTGTTACCATTATGGGTCACGTTGACCATGGTAAAACTTCACTTTTGGATTATATCCGTAAGTCTAAGGTTGCAGCTGGTGAAGCAGGTGGTATTACTCAGCGTATCGGTGCTTATCACGTTAATACCCGTGGTACTGGTGTTACCTTCTTAGATACCCCAGGTCACGCAGCTTTTACTGCAATGCGTGCTCGTGGTGCTCAGGCTACTGATATCGTAATCTTAGTAGTAGCTGCTGATGATGGTGTAATGCCTCAGACATTAGAAGCTATTCAGCACGCTAAGGCTGCCAAGGTGCCGATTATTGTTGCTATCAATAAGATTGATAAACCAGGTGCAGAGCCTAATCGTGTTATCAATGAGTTAGTACAGCATAGCGTTATTCCTGAGTCTATGGGTGGTGAAACTCAGTTTGTTGAGGTTTCCGCTAAGACTGGTCAAGGCGTTGATGACTTAATTGAAGCTGTCTTATTACAAGCTGAGATGTTGGAGTTAACTGCTGTCCGTGAGGGTATGGCTCAGGGTGTTACTATTGAGTCTCGCTTAGATAAGGGCAGAGGTCCGGTAGCTACTGTTTTAGTTCGTCAGGGTACCTTAAAGAAGGGTGATGTTATCCTTTGTGGTCTGCAATTTGGTCGTGTTCGTGCCATGCGTAACGAAAAAGGCCAGAATATGGATGAAGCAGGTCCGTCAATCCCTGTTGAGGTTTACGGCTTATCTGGCGTGCCGACAGCTGGTGATGAGGTGACTGTTGTTCGTGATGAGAAGAAAGCTCGTGAAGTTGCTCTCTTCCGTCAAGGCAAGTATCGTGAGATCAAGATCGCCAAGCAGCAGAAGAACAAGCTTGAGAATATGTTCAAGGTTGATACTGCCTCTGAGCTTAACGTTGTTCTTAAGGCTGATACTCAGGGTTCTGTTGAGGCTATCTCTGATGCTCTCTTGAAGCTTGGTACTGAAGAGGTTAAGGTCTCTATCGTTGGTTCTGGTGTTGGTGGTATTACTGAAACTGATGCAACTTTAGCTACAGCTTCTAACGCTATTATCATCGGCTTTAACGTTCGTGCTGATGCTCCTGCTCGTCGTATTATCGAAAGCGAGAGTGTTGATCTGCACTACTACAGCGTCATTTATGACTTAATTGATGATGTTAAGAAGGCTATGTCTGGCTTGCTTAAGGCTGACGTACGTCAGGAGATCATTGGCTTGGCAGAAGTTCGTGATGTATTCCATCATCCGAAGTTTGGTTCTATTGCCGGCTGTATGGTTACTGAGGGTATGGTTAAGCGCTCAGCTCCGATCCGCGTTTTACGTGATAACGTTGTTATCTACGAAGGTGAACTTGATTCCTTACGTCGCTTTAAGGATGATGTAGCTGAGGTTAAGCAGGGTACTGAATGCGGTATCTGTGTAAAGAACTATCAGGATGTACGCGTAGGCGATCAGATCGAGGTCTTCCAAAACGTCGAAGTCGCTCGTACCTTAGATTAGGAGCTTTATGGCAAAAAGTTACGGAAGAAATGAGCGCGTCGCGGCGGCTATCCGCCGCGAGGTTGCAGATATTTTGCAACATGAGCTCAAAGACCCGCGCGTAAAAAACGCTACGGTTACAGAAGTGGATGTGTCGCCTGATTTACGTAATGCACGCATCTATATCTCCTTTTTAACCGATGACGAACAGGCTATCAAGGAGGCCATGACTGGTCTTAAAAACTCCAAGGGCTTTTTACGTTCATCCTTAGCCACTCGTCTGAATTTGCGCTATATGCCGAATTTAGATTTGCGTTATGACGACTTGCCAAGCACAAGTATGAAACTTGATGCTTTAATCCGCAAAGGCTTACATCGCGATTAATACTAAAAGATCTCCTTATAAATTAAGGAGATCTTTGTTTTTTTCTCTTTTCCATTCCTGTTTTTTAAATATCCTGAAAACGTTTGCTTAAAGTTTGACCTATATAGATATTTTTTTACTCAATTTGTAGGAAAATATATTCTCTAAATGTATGTATGGAGTAACAAATATGGCCAATATTAAAGATATCGCAAAATTATGTGGTGTTAATCCTGCAACTGTTTCACGAGCTCTTAATGGCCAAAAAGGTGTATCTGCAGCTATGCGTGAAAAAATTGTCACGGCAGCGCAGAAACTCTCTTATAGCAAAAATCCATTAGCTGCAAGTTTAATTACCAGACATTCAGGAATGATTGGACTTGTAGTACCAGATATTACTAACCCTTATTATGCATGGGTCGCAAAGGGAGTTACTAAGGTTTTAGATGAAGCTGGATATGTAATTTTCCTCTGCGATTGTGATCGTAAAAACGAACTTGAGCGCAAATATTTTGAAAAACTTTGTGCTTATCGAGTTGAAGGCGTAATTTTATTGTCAGTTACTGCAAATGAAGAAGATTTACAGATTTTCTTTGATAAAGGTATTCGTGTTGTTTGTGTTGATAACCATATCAGCAAAAAAATCTCCACAGTAAGTAATGATAATTATCAAGGCGCTTGTGATTTAGCTGAACATCTAATTACCAATTGTAATTCTAAAAAGGTTGTAGCTGTTATGGGGGCTCCAGAGGCGATGACTACTATAAATCGTTTACGCGGTTATACTGATACCTATGCAAGCCATGGTCTTGAAAATGCTATTGAAGTTATGTCTATAAGTTCAACCTATGATGAGGGCTATCGCATTGCTCCTGAGGCTTTAGCTAAGAATCCTGATACTATTATTGCCATAAATGATACAGTTGCTTTAGGTATTTTTGCTTATTGTCAACGTCATAATATTAATATTCCTAATGATGTACATTTAGCAGGTTATGACGATATTGAAGAATCAGCTATGATAAGTGTGCCTTTAACTACGGTCCATCAGCGTAAATATGTCTTAGGTCAAAAAGCGGCAACGCAACTTTTACAAGAACTTTCAGATGAAGATCCGACACCAATTCGCATTGAGCTTTTACCTAAATTAGTTGTAAGAGCCTCTTGTGGAGAGCAGACCTATAACTAAAGTTCTAAGAGCTTGCTCTAAATGTTGTATTATATAGATTAAGCTAAATGTTTAAGCTAGGTCCTGTATTAAGAACTTCAAAGGAGTCCTAAGTGCCATTACAGTCCTTTCAAAAGCCGGTGAAGTCGGCGGTTATCGTCTCTAAAGTATATAAAAGACCGGTATCAGGGGCTATTCGTGAAATTGCCTCAATTTTAAAGGAGCTCGGGGTAGATGTTTGCTTAGATGCTAATACTTCTATTGGCTTCAATATCCCTGAGATTCCGGCAATTTCTCGCAGACAAATGCGGGATCGCGATTTAATCATTGTTGTCGGTGGAGATGGTTCTGTTTTAGGAGCCGCTAGAACATTAGTTGATTTAAAGGTTCCCATGCTTGGAGTCAATCGTGGCCATTTAGGTCTTTTGACGGATGTAAGTCCTAGTGATTTACGCGAGAGCTTAGAAAAAATTGTAGAAGGTCGTTATTCCATTGAGCAACGCACAATGCTTGATGTAAGGGTTACTCGTGATAATGACGATGGTGTTGGTGAACTTATAGGGCAGTCTTTGGCCACTAATGAGACCGTAATCCATTCAGGAATGATGGCTCATATGATGGTCTTTAAGGTAAGCATTGATAATCGCTATATGTATACCCTAAGAGGCGATGGTATTATCATCAATACTCCCACAGGATCTACTGCTTATTCTCTTTCAGCAGGGGGATCGATTATTGAGCCTCATTTAGATGTTCTAGCTTTAGTACCGATGTTCCCGCAGTCACTTAATTGCTCACCAATCATTATTCCTGGCAAATCTAATATAAAGATTGAGTTTGAATGCACGGATAATATTGCTGAACTTATCGCTATAAATTGTGACGGTCAAGTTACAATGCGCGCTGATACTAAGTGTACAGTTAGCATTCATCAGCATCATGTACCTTTAACCTTTATTCATCCTGAGGGTTATGATTATTACAGCCTCTTACGTCAGAAGTTAGGCTGGGGTCAGAGCCTTGTTTAAGGAGAAATAATGTTACTGTCTTTATCGGTACGTGATTTTGCCTTAAGTGAAAAAAACACTCTCGATTTTGATAAAGGTATGAGCTGTATTACTGGCGAGACTGGCGCTGGTAAATCGCTAACTGTAGATGCTTTAGCTTTAATTTGTGGCCAGAGAGCTGAAAGCTCCATGGTAAAGAAGGGCGCTTCTAAGGCTATTTTAGAGGCGGTATTTTCAAAAATAGATGAGAGCATTGTTAAGATTTTAGCGATAAGTGGTATCGACTGCGAGGATGATAATCTTATTATCAGCAGACAGATTTTTGTTGATGGTAAATCTAAGGCCTATATTAACTCTCATGCGGTAAATCTGAGCTTATTAAAGCAAATAACCTCATCTTTAGTAGCAGTACATGGGCAGCATGCAAGTATCAGTCTTTTAGATGCAGATAATCAATTAAGACTTGTAGATGAGGTAGGTAAATTAGGTTCTTTAAGAGAGAAATTAAATGAAGCTTTCTCTCGCTACAATCAAGAGCGTGCTTATCTATCTGAGCTTTCACAACAACAAAAAGATGGTGCATTACAATATAAAAATTGGCGCCATGATTTAGAGCTTTTACGTAATTTGAATTTATCTCAAGTTTCGTATGAGACTGTCTCTGAGCGCTATGATGAATTACAGCGTTTATTAAAAAGTTCAGATGCTGTCGCTCTTGCTCTCGCTTCATTAGATAATGATGAGCACAATATCATAGATATTGTGGCGCATAGATTAGATGATCTTAAAGCTTTAGGTTCAAGAGAGGGTAATTTGGGCTTGGTGATTGATAATTTCACTGAGGCTTTAAAATCTTTAGATGCAGCTAGAATTGCTTTGATGGGAGTGAATACTGAGGTCTCTCCTGAACTTTTATCAAAATCTGAGCAAGAATTGTCTCTTTATCATGAACTAGCTCGTAAATTCTCCGTCCCCCCTGAGCGTCTTTATACAGTTGAAGAGAGCTTAAGTGAGAATATAGAACAGTTTTTAGCGCTTAAGGATTTGATTGCGGCTAAAACTATTGAAGTTAAAGCTCTACGCGATGAATACGAAAAATTAAGTTTAGAACTCTCTGAAAAAAGGCAGTTAGCTTCCGTAAAGATGTCAGAGGCTATAACTTTAAAGATCCGTAAATTATCGATGCCTGAGGGGCAATTTGAGGTTCAAATTGTTCGTAATGAAACAATAAGACCACGTAAAAATGGTCGCGATGAAGTGTCGTTTTTATTCACAGCTAATCGAGGACAGGCATTACAAAATCTAGGTATGGTTGCCTCAGGTGGTGAATTGTCGCGTTTGGCTTTAGCCTTAGAGGAATTGACAGCTTCTGAAAATTCGATTCCAACTTTGATCTTTGATGAGGTTGATACCGGTATTTCAGGGCGTACAGCCTCAGCAGTAGGCTCTTTATTAAAAGAACTTTCAAAACAGGTTCAAGTAATTGTAATTACACATCTACCTCAAGTTGCCGCTTGTGCAGATAGTCATTTCTTAGTTGTAAAAGAGAATACTCAAGATAGTACTTACTCTGAGGTTAGACTTTTAAATCGTCAAGAACGTATTTATGAGTTAGGTCGTATGATGGGTGGTAATGTAGTTACTGAGGCAACTTTAGCAGGTGCTTTAGCTCTCTTAGATCAAAAATCTTAAGATAATGAGTCGTAAATATTAATTGTTTAGATTGTAGTAAGTAAAATAAGAGCATAATATTTTACATATATTTTTACTCTTTTTTGCTTATTTTTGCAGGTTGTCTTAGTTAATTTATGGATGAGACTCGTTTGCGTTGGGCTGAAGTTAGAGATGCTCGTGCCATTGCAATTTTAGAATTAGCCTCTGCTACTTATGAACATCGGCGTTTGCCTTTAGATTTTACCGTACCTGAGTTTACTAAGATCTGGCAAGACCGTATTAGATCTTATCAGTATCAAACCATTCTCTGCGAGAAAAAAGGCGAAATTTTAGGCTTTTTATCTTTTTACCATCAGGTAAAAAGAGGAGAAATTTGTTGTTTATATATCTCTCCTAAGTATTTTCGACAAGGCATAGGGCGGCGCTTAATAAGAGCAGCCTCCTTATTGGTACGAAAATTGCAAGGGAAAAGCTTAAAAGTCGAGGTTGAGGTGCTTAATTTTGGTGCACAGGCCTTTTATCAGACGTTACATTTTAGAGCACACGGTGTAAAATTGTCGCATCTCATTGAAATGAAAAAGGAGTTATAGCCATGCTTAAAATAGGCATTATCGGTTTATGTGGACGTATGGGCCATGCTCTTTATGAGTGTGCTCAGGGAAATGATGGCGCTAAGGTAGTATGTGGTATCGACACTAACGCTACAGCCTTGCCTGCAGGATGTAATGTTGAGTTAGTTGCATCCCCAGAGCAACTCTCTCAAGCCCCGGATATGTTCATCGATTTTTCTCGCCCGCAATGCTCCTTAGGTGTTTTAGAGTATGCAAAAGAGCATGGTTGTGCAGTTATTTTAGGTACAACTGGTTTTGACTATGCTCAAAAAGACAAGATCAAAGAATATTCTCGTCATATTCCGATTGTTTGGTCTGCTAATTTCTCAATTGGCGTTAATGTACTTTTAAATTTAGTTAAAAAAGCCTCCGCTATCATGAGCGATGCTGATTTAGAAATTGTAGAAGCTCATCACCGTTATAAGGTTGATGCTCCTTCAGGAACAGCTCTTGCTTTAGGAGAGGCTGCTGCTGCAGGTCGTCATGTTAGCCTTAAGGATGTAATGGTATCAGGACGTCATGGTATTACTGGTGAGCGTCAATATGGTACCATTGGTTTTTCTGCTATTCGTGGTGGTGATATTGTCGGTGAACATAATTGTATGTTCTGCTCAGAAGGTGAGCGTTTGGAATTAAAACATATCGCTACTTCTCGTCAAAATTTTGCTCATGGTGCCTTTAGAGCTGCTTTGTGGTTAGAAGGTAAAGGCCCTGGTCTTTATTCTATGAGCGAGGTTTTAGGCTTAAATAAGCTGTAATCTTAGTAAACTTTAGATTCTGGTTTGATAGCAGATCTAGTTTCGGCTTATAATTCCAAAGATATATCTTGTCTTTGGAGTAAGCCGTGAAATTCAGTGTAATTCTGACCACTTTTAATCGACCTAAGGCTTTAAGCTTAGTTCTTGAAGCCTTAAATGCACAAACTTATAAAGATTTTGAGGTCATCATTGCCGATGATGGTAGTGGTAAGGATACCTTTGATTGTATTGCAGAATTACAACAACGAGTTTTCTATAAAATTATCCACGACTGGCAAAAGCCAGAAGGTTTTCGAGTTGCTAGAGGTCGTAATTTAGCAGCTTTGAGAGCTAGTGGAGATTATCTAATCTTTTTAGATGGCGACTGTGTTCCACGTCATAATTTCCTTGAAAATCATTATAAATTAGCTCAAAAGGGCTATATGGTAGCGGGTAATCGTTGTCTTTTAGATAAAGAGTTGACTTCTGCTCTTGAAGATACACAATTAGATATTGGTACCTTTAGCACGTGGCGTTGGTTTTTAGAATATACAAAACGTCATGTTAATCGTCTTTTACCTCTTATAAATTTAAGCTCAATAAATTTCTTCCGTTTTTACAATCAAGAAAGCTGGAAAAAAGTTCGTACCTGTAATTTAGGGGTATGGATGAGTGATTTTAAGCAGGTCAATGGCTTTGATGGCTTATATGAAGGTTGGGGTTATGAGGACTCTGATTTAGCGGTAAGACTTTTGAAAATTGGCGTTAAACGTAAAAGCGGTATTTTGGCCACAGGTGTCTTACATTTGTGGCATGAAAAGGCCGATCGCGGTACAGCTGATGATAATTTTAAACGTTTACAAGAGCGTTTGCATGATAATACTGTACGTGCTGTTTTAGGTTTAGAAGAACTTATAAAGGAAAAGGAGCAGACAGATGCGTAAGGTCCCAGTGTCGATTGTCTTAATTGCTAGAAATGAGGAGCACAATTTAAAGGAATGTTTGGAGAGTTGTGCCTTTGCTGAGGAAATCATTGTTGTTGATGATAACAGTGAAGATAAGACTGTAGAGATTGCTAAAAGCTTTGGTGCTAAGGTTTATACTCGTGCTCTAGCAGGTGATTGGGGCGCACAGCAGACTTTTGCTATTAGTAAAGCAACAAAGAGCTGGATATTTCTTATTGATGCTGATGAGCGTTGCTCTTTAAGTTTAGCTGAGGAAATTATTGCGACTGTGGAGCGTGGGGAAAAGTATGCATATTTTGTGCATAGAGAAAATCGCTTCCATTACAATCATGCCACCCATGGCGTTTTAAGACCAGATGAGGTTAGCCGTTTATTCCCGAATGAAGGAGTAACAGTTGAGGGGTATGTTCATCCGCAAATTAAACATAATTTTAAGAAAAAGTTGTTAAAGAGCCCTTTATATCACTATACCTATACTTCCTGGGATCAGTATTACCGCAAGCTCAATCAATATGCAGCTTTAGCAGCTCAAAAGCAATTTGATAAGGGGCGTAAAGCTAATTTTTGCTTTGATGTCTTATTAAAACCTATCTGGGCTTTTATCAAGGTTTATTTTTTAAACTTAGGCTTTTTAGATGGCAAGATGGGACTTATGCTAAGTCTTAATCATTATTCTTATACCTTACAAAAATATATTCGCCTGTATACTTTAAATAAGACTGCAGGAAAGCTTTAGGAGATCTTCATGAGAATTGCTATAGCTTGTAATGGCCTGCAGGCCTCAGGTGGCATGGAGCGTTACACGCTAGATTTAATTGGTGAATTATTAAAGCGTGGACATAAGATTTGTGTTTATACTAAAAAACTTGATAAGAGTTTAGAGATCTTAAAATTTATTGAAGTTAAGGTTAATAAATGCGCATTTGTGCCGCATAAATTGCGAGATTTCTTTTTTTCTAATTATTTAAAAAAGGCCTTTGCTAAAGAGCATTATGATTTAACTTTAGGTTGTTGTCGTAATGATGCTTGTGATGTGATTTTATGTGGTGGTACACATAAGGGCTTTGTAAAAGCGGTTAAAGGACAAGCTAAATTTTTTGATAGATTGTGGTTTAAACTTGAAGAGAGCGAATTTTCAAATGCTAAAATCTGTGTTGCTCATTCTAATTTGATAGCCTCAGAGATTGAAAATCTTTATGGTATCAATAAAGATAAGATCAAAACTATCTATCCTCCTACCTCAAATGAAAAATTTTCCGAGAGTGAAGAGACTGATAAAGGACGTTTTAGAAAGCTTTATAATTTACCTGAGGATAAGATCTTATTTTTATTTCCAAGCTCCTCTCATTATCGAAAAGGTTATCCTCTTTTAGAGCGCGTATTTTCAAAACTAAAGCTCAATTGCCAATTAGTGGTTGCAGGGAGACCATTAGATAAAAGTGCAGATAATGTTATTTATGTAGGTTATATCAAGGACATTGAGAATCTTTACAAAGCTTGTGATTATTCCATCTTAGCTTCGCTTTATGAGCCTTTTGGTTTAGTTGGTATTGAAAGTACACTATGCGGAAGAGCGTGTGTTTTAGCGGAAAATATTGGTTGTTGTGAGGTTTTAGCACAACCAGCTTTACAAAAGTTCAAAGCTGATGATGAAGAAGATCTCAAAAACTTAATTGAGCATTTAGTCTTAAATCCTGTGCAACTTGAAAAACCCTATGCGCAGTATCTTTTAAAGGATTTAACTATTAGTGCTCATGTAGATGCATTATTAAAAAATTTGTAGACTATATCTTAAAAAAACTCCACTTAAATTAAGCTATTAACCTAAACTTAAAGAGGTTAAATCTTTTTGAGGAGTTTTTTATGAAAAAATGGCTATTGTCGACAATTATTTTAATTTCAACTTCTTTAGTAGCTTTAAGTGGCTGTGTTAGCTCCACACAGACTACAGAAAAATCTTTAGTAGCATATTTTTCTTATTCAGGAACGACGCAGACATTTGCAAATGATATAGCTAAACTTACTTTAAGCGACATCTATCGTATTGAAGCTGAGGTTCCTTACACTCAAGAAGATTTAAATGTTAAAAATAAAAATTCACGTGCATATTTAGAGCAAAATAATGCTGATGCACGACCAGCCATTGCAAATCCTTTGCCAAATCTTGATAAATATCAGGTTATTTATTTGGGCTATCCAATTTGGCTTGGTAAAGCTCCTAAAGTTGTCTATAGCTTTGTTGAGAAATACAATTTAAAGGGTAAGACTGTAATTCCTTTTTGTACCTCGCATATGACCGGCATGGGAGATAGTGCTGAGTTTTTAAAGGCTTTAGTGCCTGAGGCAATATGGAAAACTGGACAAGGCTTTACAGCAGATGATGATGAAATTAAG
Organism: uncultured Succinatimonas sp.; assembly: GCA_900548485.1. Lineage (GTDB taxonomy): Bacteria > Pseudomonadota > Gammaproteobacteria > Enterobacterales > Succinivibrionaceae > Succinivibrio. The sequence goes on along the minus strand of URKL01000002.1, from coordinate 12,125 downwards.
GTTAAGACTTTCTTAGATAAAGTAAATTAATTCTAAACATTATTTTTAGATTTATTGAAGATTAGCATCATTACAAAAAAAAGGATGGCGTTTTATAGTATAAGCCATCCTTTTTTTAGAATTCTATTTTAATGCAAAATTACATTAAAGCAGCTAAGATACCGCCATCAACAGCGAGCTCTTGACCGGTTACGAAGTCAGCGCCCTGAGAGGCAAAGAACAGAGCTGCATGAGCAACCTCAGCCGGCTTACCCCAACGAGCTGCAGGAGTACGAGAGATAATCTTGGCATTGAACTCCTTATCAGCGATTAACGGAGTATTCATCTCAGTCTCAATGTAGCCAGGGATGATGGAGTTAGCCTGAATATTGTACTTAGCCCACTCAACAGCAATAGCCTTAGTGAACATCTTAACGCCGCCCTTAGAAGCTACGTACGGGCTGATGGTAGGACGAGCAACCTCAGACATTAAGGAAGCGATGTTGATGATCTTACCGCCACCCTTCTGCTTCATGCCTTCAAAGCAACCCTTAGTTAAGAGGTAGGTACCAGTTAAGTTAATACCGATAACCTTAGACCAGGTATCAAGCGGCATCTCCTCAAGAGGACCACGGAGGTTAACACCAGCGCAGTTTACTAAGATGTCAACGATAGCACCGTCAGCCTTAATACGAGCAAAAGCGTCGTTTACAGAGGTCTCAGAGCTAACATCACAAGGAAGAGCGTGAACGCGGTTCTCGTTCTTTACATCGATCTCTTTTGCAGCAACACCTAATTGCTCTGCGTTACGAGCCATAATATAGAGATTAGCACCTTCGCTGTAGAATAATTCTGCAATGGCGCGACCAATACCACGGCTACCACCGGAAATTAAAGCTGTTTTACCGGAAAGAATCATCTTAATAACTCCAAAATAAAAATAAATAATCAGACTTTTAGTCTGTGCTTTAGGATTAGCAATAATCATAAGCGACTAATGATATTAAACCAAAAAATAAAATTATAAGATGTCTGCAATTACTGCTCATTTTCTTCGTTTTGGATCTTTTTAAAATATTTTTTGCTTAAATAAATTTTGTGATTTAGATATGTATAAAAAAATATTTATGTTGTAAATCAATAAGATATTTAAAAAATATATTACATACAAGATGCGCATTATTTCTTGAATGATGAGGTATATTTCAACTTAATAGATCAGATGACATTATTTTTTTTAATAAATCAAACGTTTAAATGTTATGCGTAACAAATAAATAAGTTATATTATTCTTGATTATGGAATCTAAAGATAAAAAAACTTGTAAGCAAATATAAGCCTTTATCAAATTTTGGGCACACAAAACCTCGTACTTCAGTGCGAGGATGTAGTGTGCCGATTAGAAAAATGAAAATTTTCTAATCTCTTGTGTTTTGCTGTATAAACTGTGGATATGCAGCCAATGTGGATGAAAACGTAGTGAAAAATATCCTAAGGATGGGAATGCACAGCTAGCTAAGGACGGAAATTCCGATATAGATCAGCACTACAAAAGCACTGAAGCTAGATAGTAATGCAAGCAGTATAAATCCCCTTGTTTTAACAAGGAGATCGGAAGAAGTCAACTTAGAGATTTTTAAGTTTAAAGTTAATGGGAACGGTTACCTCAAGATTAGATCCAAAATGGCTTAAATTAAATCCCAATAATTGTTTTCCTATACGCCTACAAGCTACATCTAAAAGATTTTTAGATGTAGATTTATGTAAGGTATAACTTAAAACCTCGCCTTGTTGATTTATTTTAAATAAAAGTTCACAGCGGCCTTCAAGTTTTAATTTGCGAGCTCGAGATGGGTAGGCTTTAATCTTGTTTATCTTTGATAAAAGTTCATTTAAAGCCTTATTGTAATTAGCTTTAGTAGCGACACTCGTATTTTGTACTTTAAGATTTTTATTGTTATCTCCATAGTTTTTATTTGCTTTTATCTCATTATTATTTAAATCTTTTTTTTGATAATTTTGCTTTTTTAAAGATTTTTTTTGGGGCTTTTTTTTAGGTGCAGGTTCAATCTTGTTTTGATTTAAGTTCTCCTTTATTTTTTCTTGAACCAAAGGCTCATCTACTTTAGGTTCAATTATATTTTTATCTTGAGTTTGTATCTCTTCTATTTGATTTTTAGAGATAAAGTTTACCGTACTAAAAATGGTACTTTCATAAGGTTTAGTTTCAAAACTACTAATCTCTTTTATCGTGGTTTGATTTTTAAAAAACACCAAAGATATTCCTATAATTAAGAACAGGGTGCTTAGGGCGGAGATATATGACGATTTGCTTGATAGAGGATCTTTTAGCATATCTTTAAGGCTCTTTTATTGCCGTGACCGCAAAGCGACCTGCTCGCTTTTTTTGTGCAAGATCAACTAAATCAATGAAGCTTTGAAATTTAATGTCTTTATCAGGATAAAGATTCAAATTGTGATCGTTTTTTACATCTAAAAGTGCAGATATTTCCTCAATGGTTATAATTTTCTCTTCATAGTAATAAAGATTATCAGCACTAATTTTGATAGTGATAATCTTATCTTGAGTAGCTACGCTCGCATTTTGTGATTTTGGTAAAACTATGTCTAAAACTGGCTTAGAAAAAGACATAGTTAAAATAAAAAAAATCACTAACATAAAGATGACATCGATAAGTGGGGTGAGATCTAAGCTCACCTCTTCTTGCATAAAATCAGGTTCGCTATTTAATTTCACGACTCTCTCCTTGATGTATAGCATCAGCACAAATTTTTACAGCGCGATAAGAATGCTCAATAACTTCAATGTAGAAATTACGCATACGTAAAGATAGATAGTAGTAGATAATTAAAGAAGGTACTGCGACTACTAAGCCCATGACGGTGGTGATTAAAGCCTGATAGATGCCTTTAGCTAATAATTCAGGATTTTGGGCAGTTGAAAGCGAGATAGTATCAAAGAGTATCAACATGCCACTTACTGTACCTAATAGTCCTAAGAGCGGGGAAATTACGGTGATCATTTTGATCCAAGACATGCCATTTATAACACTTCTAAAATTGCGGTTGAATAAATAACCTACTTCTGCGCGAAGATCGTCTGAGTGTTTGGAATGATCAGCGACAATATCATGGATGATACTTAAAAATGGATTTGAGCCTTGATAGTCTTTTAAACAACGGTTAGCAAAGATTTTGACATTTAAAAAATCTTTTTGAAAAGTATGCCATGACCAAGTGGTATAGATAAGATTTTTTAAGCAAATAAAAATGGCGATTACAGCTAAAATGGCTATTACTACACCACAAGGTCCTATGAGTTTGTAAATATCAAAAAAGTTAATGTTTTGCATAAATTTTCCTATAAGCTTAGAACTTTTTTAAGCCAATGGGTTGCTGTGAGCATGCTGATAATTTTGTCGTTTGCATCAGGGTGGGTAGATGCTCTGGCAATTCTTTCTAAATGTTCTTTATCTTCTTTAAGGTGTGGCATGAGCTTATACATAGATGCTAAGACCTCGGGAGCTATTTTCCCCTGACGCATTAAAGTGCCGACAATATGATTGTCTTGTTGTTCTAGAAGTGCTGTGGCAGAAGTCATTACTTTTTGCGCCTCAGAGCTTTGTGGATTTCCTCCTAAGGTTGCAAATAAGGCTACTTTATGGTGTTTAAGCTTATGCATAAAATTTAAGGCTTTAGAATCGACCTTACCTTTGTCGACATAGAAACCAATAAGGATAAAATCATAATCATCAGCTAAAACTTCTTCTTTTTGAAGGTGAACTAAAGTAGATTTTCCGATACCTTTTTGTATATAACGGGCTAATTTATAGGTATTTCCACTTTCGGAACTTACGGCAATTAATGAGCGCATGACAATTCCTCCCATAATTTTTTAAAGGCATCTACTTGAGAGGGAATAAGTTTATGTTGCTTACGTCCTAGATAAAAGGAGTAAAGAATTTGACCTTTATCATCTAAAAAGGCGATTTGATGACTTTCAAGGTGCATAAATGGTACAGATAGAAGTGCAATTTCTGCTATATCTTCAAGCTTTAAATGTCCATTTAAAGGAGCATCTCCGATTAAATTAAAATAGCCATGTGCATTTTTACCAGCTAGTATTTGAGTTTTAATTTCGATAAAGCTATTTTTCACTTGAGTTATAAAGGTTAGATGTTCCTGTAAGGTCATAAAATTCCAAATTTTTTGAAATTTATCCTTATCAACTACTAAAGCCATATGTGCAGGAAGAGCCTCTATAGCTTCTTTATCGGAAACTTGTAGAGTTTTAGCAATAAAGCTTAAGCCCATAGCTTTACCACTAGCGATGATATCTAAGATTTGCTGTTCTAAATTATTCATTTTATTTTTTCCTGATTGAGATTTAAAATTTGATAACTTTCATCTAAAAGCTCTGGATCGTGAGTGATAATCAGTACCGCTTTGTGGGGATTTTCTACAAAAGTTTTTAAAAGTTTTTTTAAGGCCAAGAGATTGGCTTTATCAAGTCCGCTTGTAGGCTCGTCTAAAATTAAAAGCATAGGATTTTTGATTAAAGCGCAGGCTAAAACAAGGCGTTGTTTTTGGCCTCCTGATAGGGATTGCGGATGATATTTATCTAAGCCTTTTAAATTGAATTCATCTAAATATTTAAAAATTAACTTATCGTCAACTTGTTTACCGGCAAGAATGAGGCTTGTAGAGAGTTCTTCATAAACACTACGCATATGGAGCTGATAGTCCGTATTTTGTAGAACCATCGCACATATACTATGAGGATCTTTAAAGCAAAATTTGCCTTGTTGTAGTTTTTCAAGACCAAATATAAGCCTACATAAAGTAGTCTTACCTAGGCCGTTTTCTCCTAATAAAAGCGTTATGCCGGCTTTTAATTCAAAATCAAAGTCTTTGAAGATTGTTTCGCCATCTTTATAGCTAAAACCAAGTTTTTCTCCTTTTAAAATTACATTTTTATTTAAGATATTTTTTTCTTTGTAATTTAAGAGATTTTGGTTGAGTGTAAGAGCTCGTAGGGGAACTTGTGCTTGTAATTGATCATTTTTTAAAATCTCATAAGTTCCTTGTTTTATGATTCTACCTTCATCCATAACTAAAACTTGAGGCTTTAGAGCTTGTAGATAATGCAGGCGATGATCAACGATTAAGATACAAAAACCTTCTGAGGCTAATTTTTGTAAAATTAGTGTAAGTTCTTGAGTACTCTTTACATCAAGATTAGCAGTAGGTTCATCTAAAACGAGGTTTTTAACTCCAAGGGCAATTTGTGTAGCTAGACCTAACTTTTGTTTTTGTCCTTCAGAGAGAGAATTGATGCTATGTTCCCTTATAGACTCAAGTTTAAAACGCGCAATTACTTCTTCAAGACGTTCTAAAATAGTTTTGGGATCAAGATTTTGCCATTGCAAAGCAAAGGCTAATTCTTCTTCTACATTTAAAGCAAAAAAGTTACGCTCAGGATCTTGAAATAGAGAACCTAGATGCGAAGATATTTGGCTTATTTCTCCTAAAGAGCTTAAGTTTTCATTATCAATTAAAATTTCTCCATGCAAACTACCACCATAGTAATGAGGGCATAGACCGTTACAAAGTCTTACTAATGTAGATTTACCACAACCGCTACGTCCGGTGATTAAAGCGATTTCACCGTCATGAATCTTAAAATTTAGAGCCTCTACAGAATATTTTTGTCCATGTGGATAGCTGTAGCTGACATTTTTTAATTCGATCATCCGTGAATACCTCCAATAAAGGTACCACCGCTAATTTTTTCGATATAAAGCACGAGAAAAGCAGTACTTAGGGCAATAAAGATCAAAACATAATCCCGCTTTTTTAAGGTATGTTTTTTATAAACGGTGTAGTTATTCAGGCCTACACCTTTAAGTTCAGCAGCTAAGGCTAAATCGTCTGCAGTTCTTAAGGTCAAAAAGATCAGTGGAATAAAGGTTAAACGAATAAAAAGCCGCGGATTTTTGAAAATATTTTTAGGTCTTAATTGAAAACCTTTAAGCTTTAAAGCTTCATGTATCTGTTTGATATCTGAAATAAATGAGGGGATAAATCTAATCATGACAGCTGAAGGCAGATAGATTATCAAAGGCAAATGCAAAGATTGTAAGGTACTTAAAAACTTATGCATATTAAGCGTAAGCGCTAATGGCAATATGGCATTCATAGCCGCAGCCCCGCGCAAAAATGGGATTAAAGCCTTATCTAAACTTAGACTGTCTTGTGCAAGATTAGGATATAAAATGCCTAAAAAATGTACGCAAATTAAAGAAATTGTCATCATTACAGCCATAAATAGATAGCTTCCTAAAAGGACTTTAGGTCTATTTAAAATAAGTACATAGCTAAAACTTAAAGACCATAAGATGGTTAAGGCTTGGGGACTTGAGATAAATAAAGCTACAATTGCGCATACTATGGAAACACTGATCTTAGATCTGACATCAAAACTATGTAAAAAGCTTGAGTTTTTATTGATTGATAAGGCCTGCATGGCGTAACTCCTTAGCTGAGATAAAACCTGTATAAAGACCTATAAGAGCACCTAAATAGCCAAAAGAAATGATAGTAATTACCATAAAGAGCATTTGGGGCATTTCACGCATAAATAGATAGGACATTGAGAGTGAGGCAATGCGTGAGACAAAATCATAAAGAGCTACCGCCAGAATAGGGGCATAGCTACGTTTTAAACCACCACATAGCAATACTATAAATTCGACAAGCACAGCTGAGAGCAAACTCAAAGGAATGGAAGTAAAGCCAGCTCCTAAGAGTAAAAAACTTATAAAAGCTGAGACTAAACAAAATAAACTTAAGGTGCCGCTTTTTCTGATTTTGTAGATAAGAATGATTAAAAGCGTGGTAAAGACCATATTTTTAATCAAGATTGAGATGGGGTTAGGACCACCTCCGGCTAGGGCAATAATCAGTGTAATAATTTTAGAGGCGGCTGCAAATACCCCTAAAGTTACAAGATCGCGACAATTAAAATATTGTTTTTTCAAGTTAAAATCCTCTATAAAGGCTAATAACGCTTATAAAAGGCCTCGTTGAGGCCTTTTTAAATTAGAATGAGGCGTTAGCGGTGATTACAAAGTGACGACCTGGTTCTGATAAGGCGTTAGTTACTCTGTATTCTTTATTGAGAATATTTAGGACTTGGAAATTTACTGAATAGGCACGATCTTTACCAAAACTTAAAAGCATCTGTGCATTAGCAGTGGTGAATCCTGAATAGCTTAAGAGGCTATCATCGCTTGCTAAAGCTTTACGCTCAGTAGCTCCGCGCAAGTAAAGATCGCTATTTAGGCTGTAATTGCCATAATCATGGTCATAAGCTAAACCTAAGCGATAGGTAAAAGCTGGAGTATCGGTGTAGTAGGTACTGCTAGTGGGAGTTTCAAACTTACGACGTAAAAAATTCATACTAGCATAGGGTTTAAAGCCATTATCAAAGGTATATGAACCAATTACCTCAGCACCAAAGCTCTGAGCTTTAGCAATATTTTTATATTGGGCTGTATATGAATTTAGATATTGGGTGCTGATGTAATCTTTAATTTTGCTAAAGTACAATGCAGTATCAAGATCAAAACCAGCTTTGTTATAACGTGCACCTAATTCAAAATTATGTGAAGTTTCAGGATCAAGATTGCTATTAGCTAATGTAGTGATACCACCCATGGAGGAGTTAGTATATCTTTCTTGAAGAATAGGAGATCTGAAGCCTTGTGAATAGTTTAAGCGTAAACTTAAATCCTCAATACCTTTCCACACTGTGCCTATGTTAAAGACCGGACGGCTATCGGTATGATGAGCATAAGGGCTTGAGCTTGATGAGAATTTATTACCGAAATTTGTAATAGTAGTAGCAGATTCCTGATAATTTTGTAGTGCAGATTCTACTAATGTATAGCGTACTCCGTAATTTACGGTAAAGTCAGATGGCAATATTGTCTCATTACTTAAAAAGGCATAATAGGTATTTTGGTAGCCATTTAAGTTTGATTGAGATTGCTGTTGCACCTGCATAAAACCTTGTTTTACATTAACTTCAACGAGGTTTTTGGCATATAAATTATCAAAACTTGCACCTAAACCTGAGATTAAATAATTATAGTCACCTAATTGCCAATCAGCTTGAGCACTAAGACCAAGTGTTTCAATATGATTATCAGCATTGCTTTGCATCTTCATAGTCGGACTCATATCGACTAAGTTATACATGACTTTATTATTGTATTGGTAAAAAGCATCAAGGCGTAGACGGGATAAATAGTCATTTAGATTTAAAAACTCAGCAAAAATACCAACTTTGCGACGATCCCAAGTTGGAATATCAACTGCAAAATCCTTATAAGAGCCTAGATTATCTAAACCTGAATGGATGTCGGCATTATAGACATCAGCGATAAGACCTATAGTGGTATCAGCATTTAAATCATATGATAAGAAAGCCGATCCTGATCTATTTTGATAGCCTGTATTGGGAACATGCCCTTGTGCAGTTTTTAGATCGCCACCATTTGCAAAAGATCCTGAAAGTCTAAAATTAAAGCCATTATTAGAGCCATAGACAGAGGCATTAGTGCTAAAGCCTGCGGTAGCTTTACTGTCATAACTTAAGGAGAGATCTAAACCTAAGGGCTTATCAGAGTTTTTCTTAGTGATGATATTGATAACACCACCTAAAGCATCAGCGCCATATTGTACAGAAGCCGGACCTTTTATGACCTCAATTCGTTCAACAGTACTTGGATCTATAAGTAAAGGTGCTCCAGACATGGATTTATGCTCTGAGATCTTTTGTCCGTCAATTAAGACTAAGGTTCTAAAAGCATTTTCGCCACGAATACCGACACGGATTAAACCTTGAGAACCATCATTATTTAAATTCACACCAGGAATGTCTTTTAAAAGATCGCCTATTGTCTGTGCTCCGCTAGTTTTAATGTCTTTTTCAGAGACAACACCGACACTCATGGGGACATCACTAAGATCTCGCTCAACTAAAGTTGCTGTAACTTCAATATCTGCTGTTTTTAGATTTTCTGCTAAAACCACAGAACTGCTACTTAATAAGGTAGCTACGGCCAAAAAGATTTTGTTCTTTTTCATAAAATTTTTTCCTTATAAAAGTGTGTTGGTTAGGTGTTCTTATAAGTGGTTTTGATTTTTTATTAAGTAATTTTGGAGAAGTTGCGACATTGTTACAGACCAAAAAAGGCCTGCTTGAGTGAGATTTATATAGCGATCGGTGATATTTAAAAGACCTGCTTCTTGCCATTGCATAAAGACTTCATTGGCGAGCTTTAAAATATCAAGGTTATATTTCTTTTTTATGACATAACGGTCGATAAAACCAAGTTCTAACATCTCGCCTAAATTTTTATAAAGACGCCAGTTTTTAGGAGGCATGAAGATCATGGCAACAGGTTTTTGAGAGTCTTTGAGCTTTTTAAAATAGTCTTCATAATCACGACCATTTACAAAACTTACGCCTTGAATTTTGCCACCAGCACCAGGTCCAAAAGCTAAGGTATCAGCATCAGATTTTGCCAAGACATTGTAGATATTGCGCTCTCTTGGAGTACGAGCAAAATGACTTACAGAAAGTTGATGCCAATGATGTTCTTGTAAGAATTTGCATCCTTGTTCATAAAGACGAGCTCTTTGTTCTTTTGTGGGTAATTTTAAATCGCGACCTGTACGTTTTATTTTTTCAAGCGGAGAGTTTTCAAGCATGATGAGTTGATAGAGATCGACGCCATGAATTGGTAAGGAAGAAACAATCTCTAGATCTGTTTTAAAATTTTGATTTGTTTGGCCTGGAAGTCCAAAGATAAGATCGATTACTACAGCAGCTTCATTATAAGAGCACAATTTTTCTAAACGAGAGATAAGAGAGTCTTTTGGGCTTATACGACCTAGAGCTTGACGAATTTCTGTATCAAAGGTCTGTACACCTAGGGAAAATCGATTGGCACCAGCTTCAAGACAGGCTTCCATTTTATGATCGTCAAAATAAGAAAGACGTCCTTCAACAGTAAGTTCCACATCATTAGCTAAGGGTAAATATTCACGAGCCTTTTCTATAATGCGTTTTAAGTCAGAAGCTTCTAAGGCGGTAGGAGTACCACCTCCTAAATATAAAGCCTGAATTGGAGCTGAATTTTGCGCAGGGCGATCGGCCCATAATTGCATTTCCTTAATTACAGCATCTGTATAACGCTGAGACTCTTCTTTTTTGTATGGAGCGATATAGAACATACAAAAGGCACAACGAGTTTGACAGAAGGGTACATTGATATAGGCTGCGCTTGAAGTGGTACGTTTTACATAACTTAAAAGATCGCTTGCTAAGGGATTTATAGGAGGAGGAACCATTGTAGCTCCTCCACCTGAGTGGGCGAAACTCTTTTCAACAAAGGCCTCCGCCATGGGATCAGAGGATATTTGAGCCTTAAAATCAGTATCTAAAACATCATTTTCATTATGTTTTTTTAACATCTTATCAACAATATGCTTGGGCATACCTTTTGCCATTGAGGCCATGGCATTGATCCCTTGAGTCTTCATTAAGGTGCTAAAGCTTGAGGCACGTAATTCGTCCATTAAGGCATGAAAATTAACCTCATCTTTGTCATTACTATGCTTGGCAATTAAGGGCAAAAAAAACTCAGCATTAGTGGAGATAGGCATAATTCTCATCCTCGCAAAAACTTTTAAAAATTTGTAGTTAGCTTATGCTAACAATGGCGAGGGAGAAATATAAAGATTTAGGAAAATACTGTCAAGGCAAGACATTAACAAATAAAGAGAGGAATACTGTTTTCTTTTTTGCTTAAGTTAGCTTATGCTAACCATAAATAAGCCTTTTATGAGAATTTGATATAGGGATTGTCTATTTAAGAAATTGATAAATTTTATCAGTGTGCACTCATAAAGTGAGGCAAAAAATAGGGAGAAAAATTTTATTTCTAGAGTTTCTAAAAGTCCTTAAAAAACAAAATCCCCTAATAATTACTTATTAGGGGATAGACGGTCTAATTTTTAGCTAATTAGATTACGCCTTGAGCGATCATAGCATCAGCAACCTTACGGAAGCCGGCGATGTTAGAACCTAATACTAAGTTACCCTCAACGCCAAACTCACGAGCGGTAGAAGCGGCATTGTTGTAGAGGTTGGTCATGATGGTGTGTAACTTGCTGTCAACCTCTTCGAAGGTCCAAGCGGTCATACCAGCATTTTGCTCCATCTCTAACTGAGAAGTAGCAACACCACCTGCGTTTGCAGCCTTAGCCGGACCATAGCAGATACCAGCCTTTAAGAACTGGTTGATAGCGCCTAAGGTAGAAGGCATGTTGGCACCCTCAGCAACAACCTTACAGCCATTTGCTAATAAGGTCTTAGCGTCTTCCTCAAATACCTCGTTCTGGGTAGCGCAAGGGAAGGCTGCGTCAACTGGGTAAGTCCAAACTTGATGCTTGCCTTCAGGATACTGCTCAACTGGAGTGTACTGGGCAGTAGCAACTAACTCAGCATAACGAGTAAGAGAGGCACGCTCAACTTCCTTAACCTGTTTTAAGACATCGAGTTTAATGCCGTTAGGATCGTAAATGGTACCACGAGAGTCAGAAACGGTTACCGGGGTAGCACCTAATTCATAGAGCTTCTCACAGCAGTAAATAGCAACGTTACCAGCACCTGAAACAGCGCACTTCTTGCCCTTTAAGCTGTCGCCTCTATCCTTTAACATAGCATCAGTGAAGTAAACAACACCATAGCCAGTAGCCTCAGTACGAGCTAAGGAACCACCGTAGGTTAAGCCCTTACCGGTTAAGATACCCTCATAACGGGTAGTTAAACGCTTGTAAGCACCGTACATGTAACCGATCTCACGGCCACCAGTACCGATATCACCAGCCGGAACGTCAATGGTCGGGCCAATGTAACGATATAACTGGAGCATGAAGGCCTGGCAGAAACGCATAACCTCATTGTCAGACTTGCCCTTAGGATCGAAGTCTGCACGACGTGCTTTCTTTAAGGAATTTATTCTTGCTTCCGGCATTATGGACAACTATC
>URKL01000001.1 GCA_900548485.1 uncultured Succinatimonas sp. | reverse complement strand
TGTCGGGTGCAAAAATTCTGCACCTGAGAAGTAAATGAGTAACTTGATAAACAAGCAGGTAATAGTAGCTTAAAACAATAGCCAAGGAAGTTAGAGTCAGGAAATGTTTTGTTCGTTATAGAAACCTATTAAAATTTTTAAATACCATTATCACTTTAATTTGGAATCGTATTTATCACGGACAAACCATAATAGGAGCTGATAGGGTAAGAGCTCTAGTGCAAACTGGTCATGAAATTATTTATATTCCATGCCATCGCAGTCATATGGATTATATTCTTTTATCCTTTGTAATTTTCCATGAAGGTCTGCCTATTCCACAAATTGCTTCTGGAGATAATTTAAATTTCTTCCCTGTAGGCCAACTTATCAAGCGTTGTGGTTCATACTTTATTCGCAGAAAAATGAAAGGCGACAACTTCTATATAGCTTTATTTAATGAATATTTATCCTTGCTATTTGAAAGAGGCTACGCTACTGAATTTTTCATCGAAGGCGGTCGTTCACGTACAGGCCGTACCCTACCACCTAAAACAGGCATGGTGGCTATGACTATACAAGCACAATTGCGAGGCTTAGAACGACCTATTGCATTCATTCCAACCTATTTAGGTTATGAACATGTCTCTGAAGTTGGATCATATATGCAAGAGCTTACAGGACAAAGAAAAGCTAAAGAAAGTGCCCGCCAACTTTTAGGTATTTTTAAACGCTTTCGCTATTATGGTCGTGGCTATGTAACTTTTGGAGAACCTGTTGTCGTTACACGTTTTTTAAATCAAAATGTTCCATCTTGGCGTAAAGATATTGATCCAACAGGTCTTAAACGCCCTACATGGTTACATGAAACTGTTAATCAATTAGCTCGTAGACTTATCGTCAATCTTAATGACGCTGCTACTATAAATGGTATCAACCTTTGCGCTTTAGCTATAATGAATGTTCCTGATCATGCTATGAGTATGGGGCAATTACGTAAATGTTTAAACCTTTATCTAACTCTATTACATGTTGATGAAAATCGTCATAAATCCATTCCTAAAGATCCAACTGATATTTTAATTCAACAAGCAATTGAACTTAATAAATTTAAAATTTATGACGTTGGCGATGATATGAAATTTGTAAGACCAAGTCATGGACAATCATTACAACTTACATATTTTCAAAATAATATAGTTCACTTATTTGCATTACCAGCCTTACTTGCAAATATTATTTTGCGTAATGGCCATATAAAACATGAAGATGTCCGCGCCCATGCCCGCTCATTATTCTATTTTCTTAGACATGAGCTTTTTGCTCCTGATGAGGAAGAAAAACTTGATGAACTTATTGATCGTTATTTAGAAACATTCTTAAATGAAGGTTATATAACCAAAAATATCGATATGATTTATGTATCAGGTGATGGGTATACCGAATTCTTCATCCTTTCACGTTGTATCTATCATAATTTGATCCGCTATTTAGTCGCAGAAACCGCACTTGAACATACTGTTGATGGAACAACAGATGTAAAAACATTTATTGATAATTGCTTAAGCTATGCCAAACGCTTACCGTGGGAAGTCACCAATAATTCTCCAGAATTTGCAGATCCAATATTATTTAGAATTATGTGTGAAACTTTAAAACGCCATCAATATATTACAGAAAGAGCTGACGGTACTATAAATGTCAATCATGTCAAATTGCAAAAACTTGCAAATGCTTGTAAACCATTATTAGGAGCTCGAGATGTACGTATTCTCAATGGCAAGAAATTATTAGATAAAACAAAATCAGAATAATTAAAAATAAGCTCATTATCACAAATAATGAGCTTTTCTATATTAAACTCCAGAAACAGTCATTTTAGGTAACAAAATTGAACCTGTTTTTATCTTAAAACGAGGATCAATATCATCTGCCATAGCCTTTAAATTAGCAAACATATCTTTTAAATTACCTGCTATAGTTATCTCTGATACTGCATGTATTCTTTTACCATTCTTAAAATAATATCCTGATGCCCCGCGTGAATAATTGCCACTGATAAGATCTACGCCTTGCCCCATCAAACTATCGATAACTAAGCCCTCTGAAGTATCAGCTAACATCTGCTCAAAAGATACTTGTTGTGTTCCAAAATCTATAAACCAATTATAGATACCGCCACAGTGGCCATTAGAACGCATATTTAACTTTTTAGCTGAATATGTTGAGAGCAAATATTCTTTAAGCACCCCATTTTCAATAATACTCATAGGTCTTACAGCCACACCTTCATTATCATAAGAGGCTGAACCAAAAGCTTTCTTTAAAAAAGGATCTTCTTTAATAGAAACATATTCAGGTAAAATTTGTTGATTGAGGCTATCGCATAAAAAGGAACTTTTTCTATATAATGCGCCTCCAGCAATCGCATTTACTAAAGATTGCCATAAAGAAACAGCAGCTCCTTTAGTAAAGATAACATTATAAGTTCCTGTAGGAACACTTTTAGGATTAAGCTTTCCTAGAGTTTGCTCTAAAGCCTCTTTTATAACTTTATCATCGTCAAATAAGTCTTCTTTAGATCGTGCAATACTATAGCCACTACCACGCTCCATATGACCATTGCTCTCTCCTAAGAAAGTTAAGCCTTTATAAAACGAACTTGCTGACTTTGCATGACAAAAATCATGTGAATTTGCTAAAACATTTGTATATACACTTGATGAATAAGAAGCTCCATCTGAAGCCTTAATGCCCAAAGGTAGCAAAGATACAGCCTTTTTTTCTAACTCCACCGCTCGTGAAGCAGCAATTTCAGGCTCACAATCAGGTTCAAATAAAATATCTAAATCGAAAAACTCTGTACATTGCAGATCTTTATCACATAAGCAACAATCAGGATCTTTATCTGCAAAAGAAGCAATATTAATTGCTGAATTCACACATTGTTTTAAAGCATTTTCACTTAAATCCGTAGTTGAAGCACTACCGCGACGCTTATTACAGTAAACAGTAATATCCATACCGTTATCACGATTGAATTCAATATTTTCAATATCACAATCACGACTTGAAACATTAAGCCCGGTGACGCCGCCTAAAGATATCTCCGCCTCGCTTGCACCTTGTTTTAAAGCCTCTTTAATTGTAAAAGTAGCGATATTCTCTAAATGCTTTTCAAAATCTTGAATTTTTGCATTAAAATTGCTCATTTTATCTTCCTCAGAATATTTGCGTTTAATATAGCAAACATCGGCTAAGGTTTTTACACAAATTCACTAAAGCAGTGTAGTTTTAAAATTTTTATGAAAATAAATACATCTAATTTAATTAAACGTTTTAGAACCTATATGTTGATACTAGCAATTAGCTTAGGTTTTACAGCATATCTATGTTTCCATAATTTTGCCTTTTTACAACCTCTTAAAGCACCTGTAAAGGTATTTGCTCAAGATGGTCTACCTGTACTAATTTTTATAATGCTATTTTGTGCTTTTTGCAAAGTAAAAGTAAAAGAAATGAAGCCAAAACTATGGCATTTTCTTTTAGTCCTTTTCCAGGTAGGAGTGAGTTTAGGCTTTGCTCTAATAATCGCTTATAACCCCAATTCCGATTATATAATTACATATGAAAGTATCATTGTCTGTATCATTACTCCTACTGCCGCATCAGCGGCTGTTTTAGCTGGTAAATTAGGAGGTAATGAATCATCTCTTACAACTTATACACTTATATGCAATATTGCTACAGCTATAGCAATTCCTCTCATTTTTCCAATATTTTCTGACGTAATTCAAGGAACTTTTTTAGATCAATTCTTGGTTTTACTCCATAAAGTTTTCCCTGTAATTGTGTTACCACTATTTATAGCCTTTTTTGTTAAATTATTTGTAAAACCACTACACCAGCTTATCATAACTAAATTTAAAGACTTTGGTTTCTATTTATGGGGCTTTACTTTAACAATAATTTCCGGAAGAACTTTTGCCAATATTTTTAATTCAGATGAAGAAAATTCCTATCTATGGATGTTAGCTTTAGTTGGTCTAATTTGTACTATTGTGCAATTTTCTATAGGAAAATTACTAGGCCATTTAGAACATCAACGCATTACAGCAGGACAAGCTTTAGGACAAAAAAATATGGTCTTTGGCCTATGGATAGCTTTAACCTACCTCTCTCCTACTGCTGCTATAGCACCTGGATGCTATATTCTTTGGCAAAATGCCGTCAACGCTTATCAAATGTGGTTGCGTGAACATAATTTAAATAAATGGGAAAAAGCTGGAATTAACCCCTATCAGGAATAGTTTTCTTTCAAAACAATAAAAAAAAAGCTAACTTTAAAGTTACCCCTCTTATTCCACTGTATGAAGATTTCTAGCATACGGTGGATTCATAAACTATAGGTTTACCACAGAATTATCTAGAAGCAAATACGTTCTAAACTTTGCTTTTTTATCTCTCTTACAACCTCATCTGTCTTTTGTACAAAAAAAAATAAGCTCGTATTACGAGCTTATTTTCCATATAAAAAGATCCAGACTTCTAGATCTTAAAAATAATTAAGCTAATTTTTGTAAATCTGCTTCGGTAGTATCATCACCAATAGCAATGAACTCAGTACCTGTAAGCTTTGCAAATAAAGCGATATCTTCACGAGTTAAAGCTGTTGAAACTACGCTATGGTGAGCACCGCCAGCATAGCACCAAGCTGCAGTACCGATACTAAAATTAGGCTTATGGCGATACATAATACGAGCAACTGGCAAATTAGGCATAGGTTTAGGCTGCTTTACTAACTCAATATCAGCACAAATAATACGGTAATGAGTGCCCATATCTACCATAGTTACCTGAATACCATCCCCCTCAACACCATCAAAGATTAAACGAGCAGGATCTTCTTTACCACCGATACCTAAAGGTAATACGTCAATCTCCGGTTTTGTTGCAGCAAAGTTTACAGGAACCTCTAACATATGAGAGGCTAACTCTAACTCCTGACCTGCAGTTAAATCATAGGTATAGTCCTCAATAAAGCCTGTTGCTCCTTGACGACCTTCAGCCATTTTCATTAAAACAGCAGAGAAAGCAGAAATCTTATAATCGCCCTCAGGACCAAAACCAATACCCTTACCCATTAAGTTTTGAGCAGCTAAACCCGGTAACTGACGTAAACCATAAAGATCCTGGAAAGTATCAGCAAATGCGCCTAAATTACGTGTAGCTAAGAATTTCTCTAAACCAACCTCATAACGAGCCTGCTCTTTTACAGCCTCAATCTTATCGGTCTTCATAACATATTTAGAAGTATATTCAGCCATCTTAGTATCAATTTCAGCAGCTGTTACTGCATTGATTTCTTTAACTAAATCACCAATTGCAAAATAATTGCATTCCCAACCATATTGGATTTGAGATTGGACACGATCACCATCGGTAACCGCAACTTCACGCATATTATTACCAAAAGAGGCGACCTTTAAATGCTTAGAGAAATTTAAAGCACGTGCAACATCTAAGAATTTAGAAATTTCTGCAATAACATCCTCATGCTCATAAAAACCAGCAACAACTTTATGAGGAATACGCATACGAGCTAAGATAAAACCAAATTCACGATCACCATGAGCTGCCTGATTGAGATTCATAAAATCCATATCAATGGAATCATATGGCAACTTCTCATTAGCCTGAGTATGTAAATGTAATAAAGGCTTTCTTAATTCCTGTAAACCCTTAATCCACATCTTAGCTGGGGAGAAGGTATGCATCCAGGTCATAACACCAATACATTCATCATCACAACTAGCCTTACGCATATCTTCAATACAGGTTTCTGAATTAACTACGGTAGGCAATACAACTACTTCAACGCCCTTTAAATGGTCATTGAAAAAAGATGTCATCTTAGCTGCATCAGCGGCAACTTGCTTTAAACACTCTTCACCGTATAGATCTTGAGAACCTACAACAAAATATAACTTATTCATACTAATATACCTTTTGTAATCCCCTTCTTTAGAAGGGGCTGAAATTATTTAATTACGGAGATGGACTTTCTATCAGCAAACAAGGCTACAAACATTAAGAAAATTATGCCCTGAATCAACTGCATCATTTGTGTAGTGAAACCAATCATGGTTAAGCCAGAACTTAAAACCACGTAAAGTAATGAACCTACCACACAATTTCCAAAACGAGCCATAGCACCACCAGAAATAGGCATACCACCTAAAACCAAGGCAATAAGAATTTGGGTCTCTAATTGGTTACCACCTGAAGAAGTCACAGATCCAATCTTAATTGCACTAATAAAAGCAGCAAAACCAGTAATTGCACCAGCTAAAACATAAACCATAAATTTAAGTCTATCGGTACGAATACCAGAGAACATGGCTGCTTTTTCGCCAGCACCTATAGCTTTAAGATAAACACCAAACTTGGTATATACGAAGAAAATATAACCAATGGCCATAACAATTACAGTACAAACAACCTTAAAGGTGGTACTATCCATGGAAACTAAACTTGCAGAACCTGCAACAGGAGAGTTTGTAGTTAAAAACTTAATTAAGCCACGAAATAAGAACATCGTACAAATGGTCACAATAAAGGATTTAATTTTTCTATTTACATAGAAGTAACCGTTAATTGCGCCAATTAAAGCTCCTGTTACCATGCCTCCTACAATAGCCAAAGGAATATTGTAGTGAGACAAATAACAGCAAACGATAGCAGATAAACCTAAAATTGAGCCTTGGGAGAAATCCAATCCACCCATGGTCATAATAAAAAATACACCCATAGATGCAATCATGGTCACATAAACCTGAGACATTGCCAAAGGCAATAATCTCATCATTCTGCCATTAGTGAAGATATTAAACAAAATGAACATCAGCACTAAACCTACAATAGGAAGAAGTGCACGGATAAGTCTCATTCTACGTAAAGATTTTAATTCTTTATCTTTATTATTTTCAGTAATTACGTCTGACATAATTCGGTCTCTCCCCATTAAACCATCATCGAAATTAGGTTATTTTCATTAAGATCACGAGAACGTGGTAATTGGCCTTTAAGAGCTCCATCCTTCATAATAATAATGCGATCACACATACCAATTAGTTCCATCAATTCCTCAGAAATCATAATGATAGACTTGCCATCTTTACGCATCTGGTCCATTAACTGGTAAATATCTTGTTTAACTTTAATATCAATACCACGGGTCGGACTATCTAAAACAACAATATCCGAACCCTTGCCTATCCAACGAGCTAAAACGACCTTCTGTTTATTGCCACCAGATAATTCAGAGACGAACTGATCAGTATTAACCATCTTTACAGACATCTCTTTGGCATATTCATTGGCAAACTTTTTAATTTTTGACCAGCTTAAAAGCTTGCTCTTGCCAATAGTCAACTCATCTAAAGAAGGTATAGCGATGTTATCGCGAATACTCTGACTTAATACAATTGACTCGTTATCTCTATCTTTAGAGGTATATGCAATAGAGTGTTTAATTGCAGTCGGAATATCATTTATATGAGTTCCGTCAGCTAAAACGACCTCGCCTTCACGGTCGTAACTTGCACCAAAAATAGCTTTACCGATTTCATGCATTCCAGACTCTGACAAACCACCAAAGCCTAAAATTTCACCACGATGTAAATCAAAACTTACATCTTTAATCAAACCTGGCACAGTAACATTCTTGACTGATAATACAACCTCATCGGAAATTTTTTCATCATAATCATTACGATAATATTTTCCGGTTACTTCACGACCAACCATCAATCTCTTTAAATCATCTTCATTAACATCTTTACTCTTTACAGTATCGATATATTCACCATCACGTAAAATGGTGATGGTATCTGACTTATCTAAGATCTCTGACAAATCATGAGAAATAAAAATAACCGTATTTCCTTCATCGCGAATGCGGTTCATGTGCTTATAAAGCTCTTCACGCCCCTCTTGAGATAAAGCAGTAGTAGTCTCATCAATAACTACAATTTTTGGATGAAAATAAGTAGCTTTAACAATTTCGATTAACTTACGATCCTCAAAATTGTACTCATCAATGAGAACATGAGCTTTAATATAATCAAAACCATACTCATGTAATAAACGATTAGCTTCATCGTTCATTGCTTTAGTATTACGAAAACCTGCCTTAATAAAACGATCTTCGTGACCTAAAAAAATATTTTCGGCAACAGTTAATCCAGATAAGGTACCTAATTCCTGCACAATAATAGAAATACCATGATTATTTGCATCGACCTGATTTCTAGAATGAACTTCTTCACCGTCTAAAATAAATTTACCTGTTTCCATAGGATAGATTCCGGTAAGCATATTAGTCATAGTTGACTTGCCAGAACCATTTTCACCTATTAAGGCATGAACCTCTCCTTTGTTAATATCAAAGGAAATATTGTTAAGCGCACGGGTAATACCAAAATGCTTGCTGATATTTCTTACTTGTAATCTTACTTCGCTCATTTTTTATCCCCTTATTTAACAATTTCGCCTTTAGTGACTTTAGTGGTAAAGGTAATGATGATAAGTAAGGCTAAACCTGTAATTACATCCTGAATTGCAGTTGGTGCGCCTAAGGAAATGAAACCAAAGAAAATTATATTGACGATAAACTCACCTAAGATAATAGCCTGTAGAGGAATGCCATACTTCATAAAGGCCAAACCGAAGAAACATCCCATAGTAGGAATGAAGTTTCGACTCATTGAAGACATACCAGTAACAGCTACCATTGAGGAACCATAACTAATAGTCAATACAGCCATTGCGCCAAAGAAAGCTCCACTTAAAATAAAGGCTAAAACTTTAAATTTATCAACGTTAATACCCATGTTCTTAGCGACTAACTCATTAGATCCAATAGCATAAGTATAGGTACCAAATTTAGTGTAATTTAAAACCACATAGGCAATGATAAAGGTGACAACAGCCAGAATAATATTGCCAGGCATCTGACCAAAAGCACATAACTCAGTAGGCAAAGTCATTTTTGCCCCACCTGCCATATAATTAGCTAAAGACTCATAAATCAAAGCTAAACCAGCTGTAACAATCATTGACGGAATACGCAACTTTACATAGAAATAACCATTACATAATCCAACCAAAGCACCTGTTGCAATACTTCCTAAAATCAATCCTGCATAACCAAGATCTAAACTAGTAGCTAACTGACAACCAACAATTGCTGACAAAATGATATTTGCGCCAATAGAGAAGTCGAATAGCCCCATATCCATAACAAAATAGAAACCAATAGCACCAACTGTAGCGATAAGACTGGCCTGAAAATAACTTAATAAATTACTAGGAGAGCCGAAATTATCCGGAGTTAGAATTTTAAAGATAAGCCAGGAAAGAAATACCAATGCTGTTAAAACTATATAACCCTTAGCAGCACCGGAAAGATTTTTTATTCCAGTCATATGCAATTCCCTATGTAAGTAAAAAAAACTACCTCTGTATGAGGATTTTGCCAAATCAATGTATTTTCAGTTATTGCACAACTACGCAACACTGCACTTATAAGCTAATAATAGAATAATGTTAATTGTAAAATCGCAAACGTTTACGATTATTCAAGTTGGCGCACATTTTTTTTTCAAATTTTTCACAAAAGTTTGATCACGATCGCAATAAAAAAGGAATCAATTATTGAGGTGAATATAGTTATACCCGTGATTAGTACAAGCTTTGTTAAAAATTTTTTATCTTTAACAAATATTCAAAATAAAAAAAATGATATGACTTTACGTTTTTATCTAAATCGCTAATTAAAAATGACAATCGATTATTTTTTTAGTAGTGATTATTTACAATCAACAATAAAGATAAATATTAACACCTTGATAAATAATCAAAAAATATAATTTAAAGTAATTTTTTTTAAATTAATTTGTTTTTTGTGACATATGCATACGTTTACAATAAAAAAATCATTATTATTTATAATTATAAGAATCAAGCAAAATTGCTTAGACTTAAAAAAATATTTGTATTAGCTCAGTCTACACATAGGGAAGTATGGTTATGAGATTAACTTTAAATAAGTTGTCAAAGGGCATTGCTTGTAGCGTTTTAGCTGCAGGTTTAGCTACTTTTAGTACTCAGGCTTTAGCTATTGATAACAGTGATATCAAAATCGGTGTTTCAATTTGGTCATCAACAGACGTTTTAGGTTCTTGCTGTAAGCGTATTTTAGATGAGGCTTCTTCAGCCTTAGGTGTTGAAATTCAATACGTCGACCAAGCTCACGTTTCAGAAAAAGTAACCGCTTCCGTTGAGCAATTAGTAGCAGCTGGTTGCCAAGGCATTATCATCTGTAACTCAGCAGATACTGAAATGATTTCTGCTATTAAGACAGCTAATGACAATGAAGTTTATTTAGCTCAGTTCTTCCGTATTATTTCTAAGACAGCAAGCCCTGATATCTACAAGATGGCTACCGATTCACCTTATTTTATCGGTGCAGTTCATGAGAATGAGCCTGAAAATGGCGCTAACCTTGTCAAGATCCTTCTTGATAAAGGTTGCCGCAATATCGGCTTAATAGGATGGGAACAAGGTGATGCTACATGGCTTGGCAGATGGGAAGGTTATAAAGCTGGTGTTGAGCAGTGGAATAAAGATCATCCTGATGATAAGGCTACTTTAAGTGAGCCTCAATATGCAGGTACTTCCTCTGAGGGAGGTTCTAAGGCTGCTGAAGCTTTAATGGCTGCAAATCCTAACCTTGATGCTTTAATCCCTGCCGGTGGTGGTGGAGATCCTTTACAAGGCGCTGTTGCTGCTGTAGAAAGAGCTGGCAAAACTGGTAAAGTTGCTGTAGTGTCTACTGACTTCTTACCTGATTTAGGTGAGCGTTTGCAGAACGGCTCTATGGCCGGTCAGTCTGGTGGTCATTACTGTGATCCGTTATTTGCCTTTATGGCTGTTTATAATGCAGTTAAGGGTAACTACACTGGTTTTGAAGGCAAGTTTGAAGACATTACTTTCCCTTACCTCTATGTTTCATCTCCTGATGACTATGCTAACTACGAGAAGTACTTCGTCAATCAGTTACCTTACACTAAGGATGAATTAGTAGCACTCTCTAACTTAGACTTAGAAAACTTGAAAGTTGCTGCAACTAAGCTCTCTATTGAAGATGCCGCAGCTCGTGCTAATGCTACTAAATAAGTAACTTTATCTCCTTAAAAAAATCCCTCGTTATGATTTCCAATATAACGAGGGATTATTTTTTTTAATTATTTAAATCAAAGAATTACCACAAACTAATTATTAGCCTCTAAACATTTAGGTTCATCTACAGAAAACTCAGCCCCCTCTACAGGCATAAAACCTAAAAGAATCTTGTTTTCATTTAACATCGGAATCCATTGCTCTTTGAAAACATCTAAAGAAATCTGTTGTACATTAGCTGCCGGTAACTTTGCCATATCAATATAAGCCTGAGCAAACTTTTCATGACACCATACAGGCAAAATCATAGCCTGCTCTTCTCCCTCTTGGCCATTGTCTTCTAATAAAAAAGGCCCTTCTTCTTGTAAAACTATAAATAAAACTTTATTTTCTAAAGTCTTATTGATAAATAAAGATTGTCTATATTCGGCATTAAGTTTTAAAGTTGCCTCATACTCGCGCTCAGTCAATTCGTACATAAAAATCTCCATCAATAACCACGATCTAAAATAGGTTTTAAAAATTTACCTGTAAACGAGCGATCACATTCAACTAATTCCTCAGGTGAACCACAAGCAATAATCTCGCCTCCGCCACTGCCACCTTCGGGACCTAAATCAATTAAATAATCAGCACTCTTTATTACATCTAAGTTGTGTTCAATAACAATAACTGTATTGCCTTGATTTCTAAGACGTAATAAAACATCTAAAAGTTGCTTTACATCATGAAAATGTAGTCCTGTAGTAGGCTCATCTAATACATATAAAGTTTTGCCTATACCTCGACGGGATAATTCTTTTGAAAGTTTTATACGCTGAGCCTCTCCTCCTGAAAAGGTCAACGCAGATTGTCCTAGCGTAATATAAGAAAGACCTACATCCATTAAAGTTTGCAATTTATTCGCAATAGCAGGAACTGCTTTAAAAAATTCTAAGGCTGTCTCTACATTCATATTCAAAACTTCAGAAATATTTTTACCTTTATATGTAACTTCTAAAGTCTCTCGATTGTAACGTTGCCCCTGACATTCCTCACACTTAACATAAACATCAGGTAAAAAGTTCATTGAAACTCTAATCGTGCCATCACCCTGACAAGCCTCACAACGTCCGCCTTTCACATTAAAGGAAAACCGTCCTGGGCCATAACCACGTTTACGAGCTTCTGCTGTTTTAGCAAAAAGATCTCGAATATCGGTAAACAAACCTACATATGTAGCAGGATTTGAACGAGGGGTGCGACCGATAGGGCTTTGATCTATACAAATAATTTTATCAAAATACTCAAGACCTGTTATAGATTGATAAGGAGCTGGTTCATCATTTGCACTAACTCGATTAAGTTTTCTTTCTGCAATTCTCACTAAAGTATCATTGATTAATGTTGATTTTCCTGAACCAGATACACCTGTAACTGTAATAAAACAACCTACAGGAAATTTAACATTGATATTTTTTAAATTATTACCATTACAACCTTTTAACTCTACAAATTTATCTGTAGGCTGAACTCTATTTTTAGGAATTTCAATCCGTTTACGTCCTGATAAATAATCACCTGTAAGAGAATTTAAGTTTTGCTCTAAATCAGAAACTTTACCTTGAGCAACAATTGTTCCGCCATGAATACCTGCTCCAGGACCGATATCTAAAATAAAATCGGCATTACGCATGGTATCTTCGTCATGTTCAACGACTACAACACAATTTCCCAAATTACGTAAATTTTTTAAAGCTTCAATCAGCTTACTATTGTCTCTTTGATGCAAACCTATACTAGGTTCATCTAAGACATACATAACTCCGGTAAGACCTGAACCAATTTGACTTGCAAGACGAATTCGTTGAGCCTCACCGCCTGATAAAGTTTCTGCACTTCGAGATAAATTCAAATAGCCTAATCCCACATTGATTAAAAATGAAAGACGACTACGAATTTCTTTTAAAACTCTATCCGCAATTCCATGCTCTTGTTTGCTTAAGCTTAAATCACTAAAAAATTTTTGAGCATTAACTATAGAAAGATCATTAACTGCTGGCAAACTTTTATCGCCTACAAAAACATGGCAATATTCTTTTTTCAAACGCGCACCTTTACATTCAGGACATAAAGATGGAGTCATCAATTTAGAAATAAAATCCCTTACATAATCAGAATCTGTTTCTTTTAAGCGTCTTTCATAGTTAGGAATGACACCTTCAAAAGGTTGCAATGAAGTCTCAACCTTTTGTCCCTTAGCATAAGAAAATTCCATTGGAATTGGTTCTGAGCCAGAACCATATAAAAATATCTCTTGTTCTTTTCTACTTAAAGAGGAAAAACTTTTATGGATATCTATCTTAAAATGTTCGGCTACTGCTTCTAACTGTCTAAAATACCAAACAGAACGCCTATCCCACCCAACAATAGCTCCTTCAAATACAGATTTATTTGGATCAGGTACAACCTTATTTTCATCTAAAACCATTAAAACACCCAATCCTTCACACTTAGGGCACGATCCATAAGGGTTATTAAATGAAAAATCACGAGGTTCTAATTCTTGAATAGAATATCCACAATGAGGGCAAGAATAATGACTTGAAAACAACAATTCATCTTCACTTTGATGTTCATCCATAGGTGAGACAATAGCCAAACCATCGGCATACTTTAAAGCTGTTTCCAAAGAATCTGCTACCCTCTGACGCAGATCGGAACGTATTTTAAGACGATCAATTACAATCTCAATATTATGCTTAACTCTTAAAGCTAAACTTGGAGGATCTGAAATATCACAGATTTCACCATCTACTCTAACGCGGATAAAACCATCTTGAGCCAAATCAGAAAATAATTGCTTATATTCTCCTTTACGCCCCCTCACAACTGGCGAAAGTATCATGTAGCGAGCCCCTTCTGGCAAAGACATAACAGCATCTGTCATTTGCGTAATAGTTTGAGCCTTTAAAACAGTACCATGAATTGGACATTTAGCTACACCTATACGCGCCCACATCAATCGTAAATAATCATGAATTTCCGTGATAGTTCCAACTGTTGAACGCGGATTATGCGAGGTTGATTTTTGTTCAATTGAAATTGCTGGAGATAAACCATCAATTGAATCAACGTCAGGTTTATCCATAAGAGATAAAAATTGACGAGCATAAGAGGATAAAGATTCAACATAGCGTCTTTGTCCTTCTGCATATAAGGTATCAAAGGCTAATGACGATTTGCCTGAGCCTGATAGACCTGTAATAACACACAATTTATTACGCGGAATCTTTACATTTATATTCTTTAAATTGTGTGTACGAGCACCACGAATAAAAATTTCTTCCATATTTATCTTTTTGATTTAAAAATTTTTTTTATTATGAATCTCTCTAATTTAGCACTCATTGCGCAATTTTGTATAA
Source organism: uncultured Succinatimonas sp. (assembly GCA_900548485.1). GTDB lineage: Bacteria > Pseudomonadota > Gammaproteobacteria > Enterobacterales > Succinivibrionaceae > Succinivibrio. The sequence goes on along the minus strand of URKL01000001.1, from coordinate 18,664 downwards.
AGTACTTTTATGCCGTTATAAGCTTTAAACAAATTATATGCTAAACACTTTAACAAAAGTTGCGAGGATTTTTATCATGGCCAGAGGCATCAATAAAGTAATTTTAATTGGAAATATGGGAGAAGATCCGATCATCAGACAAACAAATTCAGGTCTCATGGTAGCAAATCTATCCTTAGTTACTAATGACATGAAACGTAACCCTGAAAACGGACAAACCACAGAGATTGCCGAGTGGCATAGAATTGTACTTTTTGGAAAATTAGCAGAAATTGCTCAATCCTACCTCCATAAAGGATCTCAAATATATATTGAAGGTCGACTAAAGACTAGAACTTATCAAGACAAACAGAATCAAAAACGCAGTATCACGGAAATCTTTGCTGACGAACTTCAAATGCTTGGCAACAAAAACGTAAGTATTGTAAACGAACCTGAAAATCCCAAGAATGAACCCCAATCTCATCGTGGCTCTGATTTTATACTTCCTTCTCCCCCAAAAACTATAAATCAACCTGAAGCTCGATCTAGTTTTGAACCTGCACTAACTGCAGTTAATAATTACGATGGAGATATACCTTTTTAACATAGTCCACCAGAAGTCATCCGCCTTTAAGGGGAGGCAAAGGCGGAACTTAAAAATTTATGTAAGTAATTGAGCTAAATAATTGTTCTATTATCATCTTGTTCTGGTAGTAAAGTATTCTCTGTTGATAATGAGACAATATGCCAAAGATTTTTTTGTTAGTATAGTTTCTGCATACAACACTGCTTTTAAAGAGTGGAAGTATGACCTAGAGCATGTGCATATTATTCCCCCATACAGAGATGTCTTGTTTGTGGCTACCAAGATATATCAGTTAGAGAATAGGATTACTCTAATTGCCTAATTGTAGTAATCACCACAATTAAGACAAGAATGCTGTAATAAAAATTCGTAAAAAAATTATCCGACTATACGTCAGAAACTTTGGAAAAAGCACAAAGGACTTAAACTTATTTTGCTGGTAATTGTGAAGGTTAACCTATTTCAATTATTAAGCAATATATATAACAGCAGAACACAAGAGATTAGAAAAATGAAATTTTTCTAATCATCCCTCTACATTCTTAAACTTAAGTACGAGGTTTTGTGTGCCCAAAATTTGATAAAGCTGTTATCTTTATAGGAGAGGCACGTTCACTCCTTATCTTTTAAATAAAATTTTTCAAACTCAAATTTCTTTATAACAAGGCTATGAGCTTATTTAATGCAAAAATTCAGGACATTATTTTGTATCTAAACAATCTCTTTTTATGGTGTGTTATACTTGCGATCATATTTCAGTCTCTGAACAATAACCTATTAATTTGAATCGGTTCTAGGCCTTGGCAATGTTTAAAAAATTACGCAGCTTATTTTCAAATGATCTCTCGATCGATTTGGGAACAGCTAACACTTTAATCTATGTAAAAAATAAGGGTATCGTTTTAAACGAGCCTTCCGTGGTCGCCGTGCGCCTTGACCGTAATGGTGGTGCACAACGTAAGGTAGACGCAGTTGGTAAAGCCGCAAAAATAATGCTCGGCAGAAGCCCTGATAATCTTGAAGTTATCCGTCCTATGAAGGATGGTGTTATTGCAGATTTTCAGTACACTGAAAAAATGCTGCAATTTTTCATAAATAAAGTACTTTCAGGCTCTCATCATTTTCCTTTTAAACCCAGTCCTCGTGTTTTAGTATGTGTCCCTTGCGGTGCTACACAGGTTGAAAGACGTGCTATTCGTGAATCTGTTGAAGGTGCTGGTGCTAGCGAAGTATTTTTAATCACCGAACCTATGGCAGCTGCAATCGGTGCTGGATTACCAGTATCCGAAGCAAAAGGTTCAATGATTGTTGATATTGGTGGTGGTACCACTGAGGTGGCAATCATTTCCTTAAACGGTATTGTTTATTCAAGTTCTGTCCGTATTGGTGGTAATCGTTTTGATCAAGCAATTATTGATTATATTCGTAATACTAAACGCTACGAGATCGGTGAAACTACTGCAGAATCTATAAAAATTGAAATTGGTTCAGCTTATGCTGAACAAGAAATGCATGAAAAGGAAGTTAGAGGCCGCTCTGTAGTTGAAGGTGTACCTCGTTCCTTTACTCTAAATTCAAATGAAATTTTAGAAGCATTATCAGATCCAATTAAAGGTATTGTTAGTGCCGTAAGAACAGCTTTGGAAAAATCTCCTCCTGAATTAGCAGCTGATATTGCCGAACATGGCATGATGCTCTCAGGCGGTGGCGCTTTATTGCATAACTTAGATAAGCTTCTTCGCGAGGAGACCGGTATTCCAGTTGTAATTGCTGAGGATCCACTTACTTGTGTTGCTCGTGGCGGTGGTAAAGCCCTAGAGATGTATGATACTCAGGGCAACGAAGTTTTTGACTAAAATCATTTAGGATCTGCCCACAAAGGTAGATCCTTTCTTCAAATATCGGATCTAATTTTGAATAAGCCAGATCAACCCAGCCTGTTTATTCACCTTCGTTTTGCTGTTATCTTTTTTATCTCTCTAGCTATCATGGCTGTTGACATGAGATCTAGAGTTTTGAATGATTTTCGATACTATATAGAGTCATCTTTATATCCATTGATGGTTTTCGCTGATGCTCCGCGCTCGGTATCAAAATTTGTATCATCACAATTTAAAAGTCGCAGTGAACTTATAGAAGAGAACGAAAAACTTTCTGCAGAAAACTTTCTACAACGAGCAGATATCTTACGCATACAATCGTTAGAAGCTGAAAATGAGGCATTAAGACGTTTATTAAACTCCCCTTCTGCTGATGCTACCAAACGTTTAGTTGCAGAAGTAATTGATGTTGACTCTAATCCTTATTTAAGACGCGTCGTTATCAATCGAGGTTCTAAATCAGGTGTATATGAGGGCATGCCAGTTATTTCAGGTAATGGTCTTGTAGGACAAGTCTACTCTTTAAACTATGGTTTTTCTCGAGTTTTACTCATAAGTGATCCTAATTGCTCAGTTCCTGTTTTATGTAGTCGTACTAATATTAGAGCCATTACAACCGGTACTGGCGTACATGATGAATTAACAGTAAATAATGTTCCTCGTAGTGCTGATATAAAAGTTGGAGACCTTTTAGTTACATCAGGTTTAGGCGGAGTATATCCTTCAGGATATCCTGTAGCTGAGGTAACCTCTGTTGGCTTTTCTGATGCTCAACCTTTTGCAAATATTAAGGCAAAACCTATTGTCGATACCGATACTATGCGTTATGTATTGCTCTATTGGTATCAAGGTATAGATAGTGAAGATACCCAAAATACTATTATCAGCAAACAACGTTCTGATAGTAAACATATTCTTCGTCAGGAAAAAATTAAAAACCTCATAGAATCACTATCACGAACACCTGAACATCAGAACAAAGAATAAAAGTCACAGTCAATAAAAAGAGATAACTTATGGTTACAAAAGAACATAATCGTTCCTTAATATTTATATTTATCCCCTTAATTCTAGTGGCTTTAATTTTCCAAATAGTTCATTTGTCTAATTTTATGATGGAAAATCGACCAAGTCTCTTAGCTTTAATTTTGATATTTTTTACAACATTAGAACGCTTTAGATTTGGGATTGAAATTGCTTTTCTAATTGGTTTAATCTTAGATCTTTTAAGTGGTGCTCCTTTAGGTATCAATGCGCTTATTTGCGCAGCTCATGTCTATATAATTTCCTCACAATTTAAACGTTTTAGACTCTATGTTTTTTGGCAACAAGCCATAATTATTGGAATTATTAATCTAATTATCAATGTTATAGCCTATTGGCTTGAGCATATCATTGGACAAAGCTATTATGAGGTTAATTTTCTCCTTCCAGCTTTATTCACCGCAATTTTATGGCCTTTAGTAAGATTCTTATGCCTAATTTTGGCTCAGACTTTCTCAATTTCTATCAATGAGGAAAAAAAGAATTTATGAATGAACTTATCTTAGCTTCAGGCTCTCCTAGACGTAAAGACTTTATTGAAAGCCTAGGTTTAAAATTCAAAATTGTTGTCCCTGACATTGATGAAAGCAGATTCAAAAATGAAAGTCCTTGTGAACTTGTACAACGTTTATCTAAACTCAAAGCTCAAGCTGTTGCAAGTAAACATCAAAACGATATTGTGATTGCTGCAGATACAATCGTTGTTTTAGATAATGAAATTTTAGGCAAGCCTCGCAATAGAAATGACGCTAAAATAATGCTCAAAAAACTATCAGGTAGAACACACGAGGTATTTACAGGTTATACCGTACAAAAAGGCGAGATTTGTTATCACGGACTCGAACATACGCAAGTAGACTTTGCCATCCTTAGTGATGAATTAATTTCCTCTTATGTAAATTCAGGAGAATGTGATGATAAAGCAGGATCTTATGCCATTCAAGGTCTGGCGGCAATGTTTATAAAAAAGGTAAATGGCGATGTAAACTCAGTTATTGGCCTGCCAATTTGTACTATCCGCATCTTACTAGAAAAATTCGGGATAACTCCTAAATTTGTAAATGTTCTCAAAAATGAATAATCTTGAACAAGCAAAAAAGTTGCTATGGGATGGCAGTGATATTGATCTGCAAACATTAGAACAAGCCACTAAAACCCTCTCTTCAAACAATATTAACTGGGGAGATATATATTTTGAACTATCTCAAGCTGAGAGCTTTTCTCTTGAAGATGGAATAATCAAAGGAGGATCTTTTGATATCAGCAAAGGCGTAGGTGTAAGAGCCATTTGCGGTGCCAAAACAGGCTTTGCTTACAGCGATATTGTTGACAAATATTCATTACTTGAAGCTTGTAAAGCGGCTAAGACCATAGGTTCAGGACAAAATTGTAATACAGTTAATGTAAATACAAATTCCCTATCCAAAGAGGCTCTTTACTCTTCTGAAAATCCCATCTTTTCTTTAAAACGCGAAGATAAAGTAGCTATTTTAGAAAAAATTGATAATTATGCTCGCAGTAAAGATCCTAGAGTTATACAAGTAATGGCTGCATTATCTTGTAGTCATAAAGTTTCTCTTACTATGACTACAGAAGGAGATATTACCTGCGACATAAAACCTATTGTACAAATAGTTGTAAATTTGGTTTTAGAACAAGGAAAACGCCGCGAAATGGGCTTTGTTGCTGCCGGTGGAGCAATTATGCTTCCCGAACTTTTACAAAACAATAAAGCAATAAAGCTTGCTGATGAAGCTTTACGGATTGGAGCTTTAAATTTAGAAGCTATCAATGCACCTGCAGGAACTATGCCTGTAGTTTTAGGATCAGGATGGCCTGGAGTTCTTATTCACGAAGCTGTAGGTCATGGTTTAGAAGGTGATTTTAATCGAACAAAAACTTCAACCTTTACTGGGCGTATTGGTGAAAAAGTAGCCTCAAGTGCTTGCACCATAGTTGATGATGGTACTTTACCTAAACGCCGTGGTTCTCTAACTTACGATGACGAAGGAACTGCAAGTCAGCATAATATACTTATCGAAAACGGTATTTTAAAAAGTTATATGCAAGATAAGCAAAATGCTCAGCTTATGGGTATGCAACCTACTGGCAATGGACGCCGTGAAAGTTATAACTGTTTACCCTTGCCTCGCATGACTAATACCTATATGTTACCAGGTAACTACGACAAAGAAGAAATTATCAGCAGTGTAAAAAAAGGTATTTATGCTGTTAATTTCAGTGGTGGACAAGTAGATATTACCTCAGGAAAATTTGTTTTCTCCACATCTGAGGCTTATTTAATCGAAAACGGCAAAATTAGTACACCAATTAAAGGAGCAACTTTAATTGGCAACGGACCTGAAACTATGTCTCAGGTCTCTATGGTAGGGAATGATCTAAAATTTGATGATGGCATCGGTACTTGTGGTAAAGCAGGCCAATCAGTACCTGTCGGTATCGGTCAACCTACGCTAAAACTTGATGCCATTACTGTAGGTGGTTCTGACGCTTAAACTAAGCGTACCGGTATTTCTATGCCGGTACGTTCAAATTCAGCTTTTAAAAATTTATATAAGGCTCTAGAAGCAGGTTTAGGTAACTGTATATCAGACTCAACTTTAAGCTCATCACTAGCTTTTTTAACCAAAGTACGGAGTTTATTGCGATCTGTATCAATAATTAAAGAACAAAAAGCATCTATTGCAGATTTGCCATTATCGATCAAATTTTGTCTTAATTTTTCAAGCTTCATAGTCTTAGGATCAACTTTAGAAGATGCTCCCTGAGCTCTCAATTGTTGTTCTAAATCTGAATTAGGATATCCTCTTTGCAATCTAGCTACATATTGTAATTGACGACGACGCTCATCACTGTGAACTTTTAACTTTCTAGCTACTAATAAAGCCTCTTTAACATCATCCTCAATACGTAAAGCATTAAAGCTTTGTTGACCTAAATTAGCAACTTCTTCCACAAGTTTGCGAATTGCTTGAGCCTCGCGTTTACGAGCTGAGCGGCTTTCCTCCTCTGGAGGAGCGTCAAAACCTTCAAAATGTTGTTCCATAATAAAATTTCTCTAATTATTTTCTATCTCAAAAAGGGAGGCTAATGCAAAAGTAGCAATCAAATTAGTAGCAGCTAGCGGAGGATTTTTTATCTTAAGTTTTCTACCTTCCAATGCTTTTGACCATTGTACTAAAAAAGCAATACCTGCAGAATCAATGCTTGTAACAGTCGATAAATCTATCTCTGTATTTTTAAACATTTCGCTACGACGTTCCCATAAAGCAGGTACGCTTTCATACGTCATCTTTAGGATATCTTCCATATTAAAGGTCCGGCTTAATATTCTTTAAGGCTTCAATAGCGGCTTGAATTCCTTTTGATTTGATAATAGGAGAGATTTCACTTGATTTAGCATCTAAAATGCTAATATTTTCTCCTACAAGATCAAATACTTTCCACTCTGAAGTTTTTTTATTAAGACGCATTTTTAACACTAAAGCTAAATCTTGTTTACCAGCTTCACGAATAGTAAATTTGATAGGAACAATAGTTGCATCTTTAGCTAAAGGCTTCTCAGGATCGGCTATAACCTCTTGATTTACATACTTACTTAAAACATCAGTAAGCGACATTACCATATATTCTCTAAAAGCCGCAGTAAAAGCCTCTCGTTCCTCTTTAGAGGTTTTCTTAAGCTCAGTACCGATAACCTTATAAGAGGCATAAGTAATATCTACATAAGGCATAAGTTCTTTTTCAACTAAATTTCTAGCAAACTCTTTATCCGTTAGTTTATCGCTATTAGCTTTTAATTCATTAACAGTTTGAGTTGCGACCGCTGAAGCTAATTTATAAGGATTACTCATATCTGCTAAAGCATAAGCCGATACAGATACGAAAGACATTAAAGCAAATAAGCAGACACTAAATATCTTTTTCATACAAAGTCTCCTTTATTATTTTGTGGTTTCAGATTTTTTTTGTGAATCATCGCTAGAACTGGTGTTATAAAGAAACTTACCTAATAGCTCTTCTAAAACAACAGCTGAACCTGTATCAGTAAAACTATCTCCGTCTTTTAAATATGTAGTACCTAAATCTTCATCATAAAAACCTGGCGTAATAGCAATATATTGCTCACCAATAAGACCTGCAGTTTGAATTGAGGCTTTAGATTCACTTGAAATAGTATTGTATTGAGACTCAATAGCCATATCTACAACTGGAGTTAAGGTTGTAGAATCTAAACTGATACTTTCGACTCTGCCAATGGTAACCCCCCCAATACGAACAGGAGCTCTAACTCTTAAAGATCCTATATTTTCAAAAGGAGCATGTACGGTATATGTAGTGGTATTACTATCCAAAACTAATCCTGCTACTTTTAGAGCCATAATCACACTAGCAATAATACCTAACAGCATAAAAATGCCAACATAAATTTCTGCTTTTAAATATTTCATAAAACAACCTAAAACATTACTGCTGTTAACACGAAATCAAGACCTAAAACTGCTAATGAAGATTGCACTACTGTTGCTGTAGTAGCTGCACTAATACCAACAGATGTAGGATGACAATCATAACCATTAAAAATTGCAATCCAAGTACAAACCAAACCAAATACAGCGGCTTTTATAAACATAGGAACAATATCAGCTCCAAAATCAACACTAGCTTGCATTGCTGACCAATAATTACCGTCATCAAGCCCTAGCCAATCAACACCAACAAATTTGCCACCATAAATGCCAATTAAACAAAATAGTACAGATAAAATTGGCATGCTAATAATACCAGCCCAAAAACGAGGAGCGATAATACGATGTAAAGGATCAACTGCCATCATTTCCATAGCTGATAATTGTTCTGAAGCTTTAAGCTGACCTATTTCTGCTGTTAAAGCAGAACCTGCGCGTCCTGCATATAATAAGGCTGTGACTACTGGTCCTAACTCACGGATAATAGCTAAAGCAACTAGAGTTCCTAAAGATCCTGTAGCCATAAAATCTTTTAAAATATTAAAACCCTGTAAGCCTAAAACCATACCTATAAATAGTCCTGAAACTATAATAATAATGATCGATTGCACTCCCACAAAATGAATTTGGGCAATCAGTAAAGGCAAACTTTTAGCAAGTCTAGGTATACAAAAAATGGCATGAAAAAGCATAATTGACGATCTGCCTAATGCCGAAATCTTACCTAAACCCCACCTGCCTAAAATACCTAAAGCTGAACTAATAATCATAAATCCTCAAGATAATTATTGCTGCCTTTTAGATGAAAAGCATATGGTCCATCATAATCTCCATGAATAAACTGAATTACTCTAGGATCTTGGCTTTTACGAATTTCATCAGGACTGCCATGAGCTAAAACATTAGTCTCAGATAAAATATAAACATAATGAGCTACCTCTAAAATCTCTTTGACATCATGAGTTACTACCACTGAAGTAATGCCCAAAGATAGATTCAAATCTGCAATGAGCTTAACTAAAACACCTTTAGTTATTGGATCCTGACCAACAAAAGGTTCATCATACATTATAAGATCTGGATCTAAGGCAATAGCTCTAGCTAAAGCAGCTCGCCTTGACATACCTCCAGATAACTCACCTGGAAATAAATTTAAAGCAGCTAACATACCTACAGCTTCAAGTTTCATCATGACAATATCACGAATTAAGACTTCATCTAATTTAGTATGTTCTCTCAAAGGGAAAGCCACATTGTCATAGACATTCATATCTGCAAATAAGGCCCCACTTTGAAAAAGCATGCTCATGCGTTGTCTTAATTTATAAAGTTCTGGCCTTTTTAAGGCATGAATATTGATGCCATCAAATAAAACTTCTCCTTTATCTGGACGCAATTGCGCTCCAATGAGACGTAAAACAGTAGTTTTTCCAGTACCAGATGGGCCTAAAATAGCCGTAATTTTTCCACGAGGGATCTCTAAATTAAGATCTTCATATATTTTTTTATTACTATAAGAAAATGAAAGATCTTTTATTTTTATAAGACTATCCACTCTTTCTCCTCTTTGAAGATGACAGCCATAAATACTGCCATCTATATAGATTTAAGCTTTAGAAAAAATTAAAACTTGCTATAAATCATTAAGATTCTAAATATTGAGCAATCTTAATAATAACTTAAAGCTACTTTAACAAATATATAGTATTTAGCTTACAGTCAATTTACATTTTCTTGTAAAACACGGGCATTTGTTTTGCAATTACCTAAAATGAACAATCATACATTCATATACTAAAAATAAAACTTTTTGATATTTCAAATTTTGTCAGGCTATTCTACCTTATTACACCAGTTAACTAACTGTAAGTGATTTGAGTTATGTCTAAAGATACCTCAAGAACTTACTTTTATATAAAGTTTGATTATTTAATAAGTTCATTGTTATTCATAAGTTTTTCAATCAAAACTTTTGTCTTATAGAAATTTTCTAATAATAAAAAAATCTAATCAGAAAAATATGCAATTATCTATATAAAAAAGGATATTGATAAACAAAATCAATTATCTTGTTGTAACTATATATATTCACACATAATACAATTGATAAAATTGCCTAAAATATTTACTTATCTCCTAATCAAACAATCTTTAAAACCTCTTTAGTTTCTATCATTTTAGTAAAACAAAGGCGTTATAATTAAAGACTACTACCATAATATTTAATTAAACCAAGAAGGAAAGCCAAATGTCAGTAATTACCACCTGTTACGGCAATATAGACTCTGAGATTATGCATAGATTATCCCAAGTCAAATTATTAGCATTTGATGTTGATGGAACAATTACTGATGGAGGGGTTTACCTTGATAATACTAATCTAGAATTTAAAAAATTTTATACCAAAGATGGATACGGTCTTAATCATTTAAATAAAAGCGGTGTTATCTGTGCTGCCATTACCGGAAGAAATGCACCACTTATGGAAAGACGTATGCAAGAATTAAAACTTAACTATTTAATTCAAGGTGAATGGGATAAAAAAACAGCCTTAACCAATTTATGTAATCAATTAAATATTGATATTAAAAATAGTGCCTGTATTGGTGATGATTTAAACGATCTATCTATGTTTAAAATTGCAGGTATTACCGCTTGCCCTCAAGATGCTCATCCCTATATAAAAAAAATCTCTGATATTGTCCTTGATTATAAAGGAGGTCACGGAGCTATGCGTCAATTATGTGATCTCATCATGATGTCTCAGGGCAAGTTAAATTATGATGGAGGCCCTTTAGCATGACTGTTACACTAAAGTCATTCATTATTGCTATTTGTCTGCTAATTTTGTCGGTAATTATTTATAGATATGCTGAAATGCATAAACAACAACCTGTAAATGATATCTCCAAATTACCAACATTTACTGCAGAAAATTTCGATGGCCAAATTTATGATGACTTAGGCTTTATTAAACACGATTTAAAAGCAAAAAGCGTTGAATATTACAGTCAAAACAAGTTACTAAAATTAGAGTCACCGCTTGTCAAAAGCTATGACTATACGCAAAATAACCAAGCTGAAAGTTGGTTTTTATCAGGTAACAGTGGTGAGGTTATCTTTGATAAACAAGCAATAGTCACGGGTGATGTCAAATTATATCCAGGATTTGATCATCCAAATTTAAAAATTATAAACGCCAATAAACTTATTTATAATTTTGCCAATGACACAGTTACCTCTAAAGAAAGAGTAACTATTACAGGCCATAACTTTGTAAATAGCGGAACTAATTTTGTTGCTAATTTACGTAATAACACCATGAGTTATAAAGGTGAGCCACATGTTATTTATTACCCGCAAAAGAATTAAAATTGCCACATTAGCTTGTTTTTGTATATTTACTAATGCCTATGCTTTGCAATCAGATAATTCTCAGCCAATCAATGTAATTTCTGATGAACAATTTGCTGATTTAAAAGACAATAAAGCAATTTTTTCAGGAAATGTAGAAGCAACACAAGGATCAATTGTTCTTAAAGCTGATAAGGCTGAAATTAAACGTAATGCAGACGGCTCTTTACAAAGTATTAAAACTTTTGGGCATCCAACTACATTTAAACAAGATCAAGATAATGGTAAAGTCATCCATTCTCAATCATCTAGTATTGAATACTATCCTAAAGATAATTTAGTGGTACTTACTGGTCGTGCAACTATTTGGCAAGACAATTCTCACGTTAATGGTGAAAAAATTGAATATAACACATTAACGCAAAAACTTAAGGCTTCAAATAATAATAACCAAGGTGGTCGCGTCAGAAGTACCTTTATTCCACAAGAACTAAAATCAACTAATTCTAAAAATTAAAAATGAGTGAATTAAAAGCAATCCATCTGCAAAAAAGCTATAAAAAACGCCAAGTTGTAAAAGATGTAAGTTTGGATGTAAAAAGCGGTTCCGTCGTAGGTCTGTTAGGTCCGAATGGCGCTGGGAAAACGACATCTTTTTATATGATAACAGGCATCATTTCCATCGAAAAAGGATCGGTTCTTTTAGACGATAAAGACATCACTACCATGCCTATGCATGAACGTGCCCGTGCTGGACTTGGATACCTACCGCAAGAAAACTCTATTTTCAGAAAACTTACTGTTTATGAAAATATTATGGGAGTTATGGAGCTTTTACCAAATATCAGTAAAGCTCAAAGAGAAAGCAATGTCGAGCAATTGCTTAAAGAATTTAGTATTACCCATTTAACTAAAAGTTTAGGTATGTCTCTATCAGGTGGTGAACGTCGTCGCGTAGAAATTGCCCGTGCTTTAGCATCTTCACCTAAATTTATTCTTTTAGATGAGCCTTTTGCTGGTGTTGATCCGATATCAGTTGCTGAAATTAAAAATATTATCCTACATCTAAAAAATCGCGGTATTGGTGTTTTAATTACTGATCATAATGTTCGAGAAACCTTAGATGTATGTGAAAAAGCATATATAGTTAACGCAGGAGAAATTATTGCCAGCGGTTCAGCTCAGGAAATTCTTGCTAACGATAAAGTAAAAAATGTTTATTTAGGAGAAAATTTCTCCTTATAATTTTAAATTTTGGGGGATCTTTACAATGGTTATTGAAAAAAATAGCTTACAACTAAATTCAACTTTAAGCCAAAATATAACCTTAAGTCCCCAATTACAACAATGTATAAAGCTTTTACAACTATCTAATTTAGAAATTGTCACTGAAATCAATACTATCAGTGAACGCAATCCTTTTCTTGAAATTGAAGAACGATATCCTCAGGAAGAATCATTAGAAAATATTTTTGCTTATGAATATGAACAAGATGTAAATAATGATCCTTTTGATAATGATAGTTCTATAAAAAATAATGATATAGATGGAATTGATAGCCATCGCTTATTTGATGACAATGGAGAGCTTTATAAAGAATCTCTAGATAATAATAAATATTTATCGCAAGATAACTTCTATAAAAGTACTAGTTCAAATGAGCATGATGACTTTCAAGAGCAAAAATCTCCAGAAAACTTAAGATCTTATCTATTATGGCAATTGAATCTTTCTCCTCTCAAAGGCATGGATAAAGAAATCGCTATAAACATTATCTATGGCTTAAATGATGATGGTTATTTAATTGAAAATGAAGACGATATTTTAAATAACCTAAAAGATAAATATAAAGATATCACTAAAGACGATATCACCACTATTTTAAAACTAATTCAACACTATGATCCCTCTGGCGTTGGGGCGAGAAATTTACAAGAATTTTTACTCATTCAAATAGATGAGCTAGAACATAGCTACGAAATTGATATCACAAAAAAAATTATAAAAAACGAATTAAGTAATTTATCAAAACTTAATCATGCTAATTTATTAAAAAAATATAAAATTTCTGAAGATTGCTTAAATCGAATTTTAAATATAATAAAAAATTTAAAAACAAAACCTATTATCGATAGTCCTAAAGATAAAACTGATATTGTTATTCCAGATATCTTAGTCATAAAAAACAGTAATGGTAATTATGATGTGGAGTTAACCCCAAACTTATTACCAAAAGTAAGTATCAATGAAACTTATAAAAAATACATTCATATTGCAAAAGATGTACAAGAAAAAAAATACTTGCAAAGTAATCTTAAAGAGGCCGATTTATTTTTAAAAAGCCTAAATATGCGCAATGAAACAATATTGAAAGTAGCTAAATGCATTGTCGCTCATCAACATGATTTTATGGAAAAAGGTGAAAGTGCTATGCACCCTTTGATTTTAAAAGACATTGCCTCTGAGATAGATATGCATGAATCTAGCATTTCTCGTGTTACTACTAAAAAATACATGCTTACTCCTAAAGGTATATTTGAATTAAAGCACTTCTTTTCCTCAGCTTTAAATACTAACGACGGTAATGAAACCTCAGCCACAGCAATTAAAGCTAATATTAAACAACTTATTGCTAAAGAGGATCCACGAAAACCTTTATCTGATAATGCTATTGTTGAAATTTTAAAAGAGCAAGGTTTTTTAGTTGCTAGAAGAACTGTTGCTAAATATAGAGAATCTTTACGAATAGCGCCATCTTCACAGAGAAAACAATTACTCTAAGTTATATTTGAGATTTTTCTCGCATTTTTAAATATTTAAATGAAAAAAAATATTGTTGAGCTGTAAATACCTAAAAATATTGCCTATTATTAGTTATAGAAGTTACCTTTATTTTTTTGAGTAGCTTTTTTATCCATCACTTTGATTGGATTAAGGACGTTAATATGCAAATCAATATCCAAGGCGTAGGTATCAAACTCACTGATGCACTCAAAGACTATGTGAACGATAAATTCAAAAGACTTGAGCGTAAAGCTGAGCTTGTAACTTCCATTTCTGTAACACTAACTGTAGAAAAACTGACTCAAATTGCTAAAGCTGATATAGCTGTAGCAGGTGGTTCTTTACATGCAGAAGCTACCGAGGACAGTATGTATCCGGCAATTGATGCTCTTATAGATAAAGTTGACCGTCAGTTAGTTAAATATAAAGAAAAACTTAAACAAGAATAACGTCTAATCCAGTTATTCAGATGCCCTGCTTTGCAGGGCATTTAAGTTTTTATAAAACACAAAGATATGTTAATACTACCGCAAACACTGATTCTCTCTCCGCTATTTTGTTTTAGTAAAAAAAGACTTTTTGAGGAAATAGCTGACTATGCTAGCTGTGAACTAAAAGTTTCCCCTAAATATCTAATAGAAGAACTTAATAGTCGCGAAAAAATGGGTACTACTGTTTTTTTTAAAGGTATAGCTTTACCTCATACAATTATAAATGATATTAACTATAGTTATGGTGTTTTAAGTATTCTTGATAAGCCTATAACTTTTAATTCAATTGATGCTGATGAGCAACTTGTAGATTTAGCCTATACCCTATTTGTTTCACCTCAAGAAAATTATCAGCATATAGAAGTCTTATTACAGCAGTTAAGTCATATTCTTGCAAATAATGATCTTCTAAATGCTCTGAGATTGTGCCGAGGTGAAAAATCAAAAATTTCTGATATTCTCAATAAAATTGATTTAACATTAAATCAGATCATAAACGGTAAAAATAATATTTAAGCTTGGGGTTATCTCTATGCATGTGGCTGTAGAACTGGTAGTTATTTCAGGAAGATCTGGATCTGGAAAAACTGTAGCTTTAAGAGCTTTAGAGGATTTAGGTTTTTATTGTATTGACAATCTTCCTGTAGAGTATCTATCAGATTTAATTTCTAAAGCTAAAACTAACTATCCAAAACTTGCTGTTTCTATTGATATTCGTAATTTACCTACTAATAGTGACATTCAAAAATTAACTGCAACTTATTACCAAGTTATGCAAGATAACTCCGTCCATACTACAGTTATCTTTCTTGATGCAAATGATCAAGTATTAGTACGTCGTTATGCAGAAACTAGACGTATTCATCCTCTCTCTCAAAAACAATTATCTTTAGATGAAGCAGTAATTCAAGAGTCTAACTTACTATCATCAATATCATCAGTTGCCGATCTAAGAATTAATACAACTAATCTTTCTATTCATGATTTAAATAATGAAATAACTACACTAATTAATGGAAAACCAGAAAAAAAAATTTTAGTTATCTTTGAATCATTTGGTTTTAAAGATGGAGTTGCCTCTGATGCAGACTTTGTCTTTGATTGTCGTTTTCTGCCTAACCCATACTGGGAAAAAAGCTTAAGAAAATATAACGGGCTTGAAGAGCCAATTCATAATTTTTTTACTAAATATCCAGAAGTTAATAGATATATAAATCAATTAGATACTTTTTTAATGGAATGGTTACCCAAAATAGAGACTAGTAATAGAAGCTATTTAACTGTAGCTTTAGGATGCACTGGTGGATTTCATCGTAGCGTTTATGTTGCACAAAATCTTTGCGACAATTTTATTGCACGTAATATAAATGCTCAGGTACGACACAGATCATTAATCAAGGCTGGCATCATTCCCGCTCATACAGCTCAAAAAATATTTAGTAAAAGGCTTTGATCTTCTCTCTGAAGGTCGAAGTTTTGCAACATATCGTATAAAAAATTTTTAGATTTTTCTAAAAAAAATACCTCAATAAATAAGAATTTCTTTTAAGCCTAAAAATAAATGCTTAAGAAGTTTTATTTAGAATATAGCTAAAATTTTAGTAGTTGTATGTCAGTACAATATAAAAGAGCAACATATTAATTTGATCTTTATAGCATCTTTTAGAAAATAATAAAAATAAATCTAACATTCAAGATTTAAAGCCTAATGATCATATAAAATAAAGTCACTAATCATCGTTAACTAAAAATTTCTTTTTTTTACGGACAAAATAATATGAAAGCTGTTGTTTTACACAAGAAATTAGACCTTCGTTATGAGGATGTACCTGATGCAACCATCAATAATCCTAAAGAAGTCATCGTTAAGATGTTGACTGGTGGTATTTGCGGTTCTGATCAGCACTATTATGAGTTCGGCGCCAATGGTTCTGCAATTGTTGTTCGTGAGCCATTAGTTATTGGTCACGAAGGTTGCGGTATTGTTGAAGAAGTTGGTTCTGATGTTACTAAAGTTAAGAAGGGTGACTTAGTCGTTTTACGTCCTGCCCGTCCTTGCTTTGACTGTTTCTACTGCAAGCGTCACGAATACACCTACTGTGAAAATATGAAGCACTTAGGTTCTGCTGCTACTATGCCGCATGTAACAGGTTGCTTTGCTGACTTCTGTACTGTTCATGAGGAGCAGTGTGGTGTTGTTAAGAATCTTTCTCCAGAAGTAGGTGCTTTCGCTGAGCCTTTAGGTATTGCTTACAGCGGTTTATCTTCTTGTGGCGGTAGCCTCTTAGGTAAGAATGTTTGCGTTATGGGTGCTGGCCCTATTGGTTGCTTATGTGCAGCTGCAGCTAAGACTGTTGGTGCAAACTCTGTTACTGTTATCGACATTCGTCAGCAACCTCTTGAGACTGCTTTAAAGATGGGTGCTGATGTTATTTGTAACTCTAAAGATGATCCTGAGCAGATTGAAAAATGGTCTGAGCACAAGGGCTGCTTCGATATTGGTATTGAAGCTACTGGTAATGGCTTCGCTGCTGTTCAATTAATGAAGCTTGTCCGTCCTACTGGTATCATCTCTCAGGTTGGCATGTTTGCTCAAGGCCGTGAGGTTAAGGATTTTGGACCATTTGCTGTTAAGGGCTTGAAGTGGAACTCTGTATTCCGTTTCTATGACGAGTTTGGTGCTGTTTGCTCCGCCTTAGATCGTGGTTTAATTGATCCGTTACCGTTACTCTCTGGTTCTTTCGATGCTAGTGAGCCGGTTAAAGCTATGGAAGCTGCTTTATCACCTTCTACCATGAAGGTTCAATTCAACTTCAACGGCTACAAAGCTAAGTAATTTACACTACTAAAAATGAAAACACCGTAATTTAAAAATTACGGTGTTTTTTTATACTTAAATAAAATTTATTGATTCATTTTATTAGTAATTTTTAAAGGTTGATCTTCACTTACAGAAACATTATTAGTAACTAAATCTTTAATCTTTTTTAAAGTAGCATTTTCTATTTGACGAACTCGTTCCACAGAAATATGCAAATCATCTGATAACTCTTGTAAAGTCGCCTTTTTCTCATCAAGCCAACGTCTTTGTATAATTAAACGAGATCTTTCATCTAAAGAGTCTAAAGCTTGACCTAAACATTTTAACTCAAATGACTGATAATCACGATTTTCAAAATTATTCGCAAAATTAGAATTTTCATCTTCTAAATAAGCTGCTGGAGCAAAAGCTGTAGTACCTTTATCGCTATTATCCTCAGCATCGGCATCAAAACCTATATCTTGCCCAGCAAGTCTTGTTTCCATCTCTGCGACATCATTTGCAGAAACACCAAGATCTGTAGCTACATTTTTTCTTTCTGAATCAGTAAACCACCCTAAATGTTTTTTATTTTGTCTAAGTTTAAAAAATAATTTACGTTGTGCTTTTGTTGTAGCAACCTTAACCATACGCCAATTTTTTATTACATATTCATGAATTTCTGATTTAATCCAATGAACTGCAAAAGCTGCTAAGCGGCCTCCAACATCAGGATCATAATGCTTTACAGCCTTCATAAGACCAATATTACCTTCTTGAATTAAATCAGACAAAGGTAAACCATATCCAGCATAGCCTCTAGCTATACTTACTACTAAACGTAAATGAGATAAAACTAACTTTCTGGCAGCTTCTAAATCACCATAATCACGTAGACGTTTAGCTAAAGTTTTCTCATCCTCGATCTCCAGCATTGGCACTTGATTAATAGCCTTTACGTAGCTCTCAATATTTCCTACAGGAGCTAGCATGCCTACATGAGTGTTTTTAGAGTCATCATCCATAATCATGCCACAAAATACCTCTCAACCAGAATCGATTAGGGAAACGCGACCTCCTTTCTAAATTTGGTTAGAAAAGCTTCTTACTAAGAAAACCTAGGTGGGCGCCTAATGATAATTCTATTGAATAGCTTATTACCTTGACTTCCTCCCCTTGCCAAAGCAAGGAGATCCAGACGATGTTTTGGAACACGGAAAAGAACGTTTCTTATTACATTATAATTTCCCTC